>CAZKJJ010000260.1:0-3984 GCA_964553055.1 uncultured Acidimicrobiia bacterium | reverse complement strand
GCGCAGGCCTCGGTATGCAGGCGAGCGCCGCCGAGGTGCCTCTGGGGTCGATCACGAGGGCCTACCTGGCGGGAGATCTCGAGGTGGACCCGGGTGAGCTCGAGCGGGAGATCGTGTCGGGTGCAGACGCCAACCGGCTGGGAGGGATGGGGCTTCCGCTCACCGTGGAGCTCGAGCCCGGCGAGGTGGGGGTGAGCTTCGCCGAGGGCGTCGCATCCATCACCGAAGACGGGCCGAGGGACGCCACGTTGGCAGTGGGGTCGTCGTCTGTAGGGTCGTTCGTCCGATTGCGGCTCGATCCTGAACGGGTCGAGGCCGGCGCATCGGTCGGCCCTCTGGCGGCACAGGCCTGTGCGCTACTGGCCGAGCGGTGGGACTTCGAGTTCGAGCCTGTGCAACCGGCTCCCGACTACTGCCGGAGCTAGGCGGTCGTGACTGATCTGGGTCGGTAGAAGGCGGCGACGAGACCGATCCCGCCCACCACGCCAGCGATGGCGATCGCCAGCCCGATCCAGCCGTCCAGTTGGTCTGCCAGGCCGATGGCCTCGTCGACGGAGATCCCGCCTGGTCCGGAGACGGCGATGGCGACGGCGATCATGGCCAGGACCCATACGTACTCCCAGCCCTCCACGTCGATCCCCTCCTTCATGAAGGCGGTGATGAAGAATCCTGCTGGTCGGTGGACCGTCCAGTAGGCGACGAAGGCGATGCCCGTCAGCCCCGCCGCGGCCAGGGAGGTGAGAAAGCCGAAGATGAGCAGGACACCGACACCGAGCTCGGTGGCGGTAGTCATGAACCACTGGAACCCTGGGGCCTTCCAGCCGAGCGACGTGAACCAGGCTGTGGTCCTCTGGCGACCCAATGCGTGTCTGACGCCGTGGGCGACGAATACGATCCCGGCGGTGAGTCTGAGAACGAGAAGGGCGGCGTCGAGTGCTTCGCTCATCAGCGGCGCAGATTAACCCCGGTGGCGGCCCGTCGCCTGCTCGGGGAATCACTCCCTGTCCTGGAGGAAGCACATCGCATCCTGTTGGAGGCCCACGGTCTCGTGTGGGAAGCGTGCCTCCTTCGGGGCGGTTGAGACCAGGCGACCGCCCGGCGGGGACACCATGACCGACCTGCTCCTGCCCGACCTGACAGATTCCGAGCCCACCAGGGCCACCCTGCACGCCTACGCCCGGGCGATGGCTGTCCTGCCCCGTGCCCACCTCGAAGCACATCCGAAGTGGTGGCATGTCAGCCTGGCGGTGCTGGAGAACGGCCTGGCTACCGGTCAGATCCCGATCCCACACGGCGGCTCGTTCACGCTGAGGATGGACCTGGCCGAGCACGTCGTGGTCTTGGAGGGGGATACAGCCGGTGAGCTATCCATGACGAAGGGCCTCACGGGCACCGAGATGGGAGAGGAGTTGATCGAGCTCGCATCCCGGCTGGGTCTGGAAGGCGACTACCAACGAGACAAGTTCGAGAACGACCAGCCGAGGGTGTATCACCCGGAGGAGGCCTGGCGCTTGTTCGAGGTCCTGCGGTATGTCAACGAGACCTTCGAGGAGCACCGCAGCAGGCTCGAGGGCGAGATGGGGCCTGTGCAGTTGTGGCCACACGGCTTCGACCTGGCCTTCGAGTGGTTCGGGACCAGGGTGGAGACCCACGAGGGGATCGACTATCCGTCCCAGCTCAACCTGGGCTTCGCGCTGGACCGAAGGCCCTACTTCTATTCGAACCCCTGGCCTTTCGACCGGGACGTGCTGCTCGGCGAGCCGCTGCCTTCGGGTGCCTCGTGGTTCACCGACTCGTGGGAGGGGACGATCCTCTACTACGAGCAGCTGGTCGGCGACCCGGATGCCAGGTCGAAGCTGCTGGCCTACGCAGAGGCGGTCCACGAGCTGGCCGCCCCGACCCTCACCGCCTGAGGTTTTCTGTCAATCGAAGCGTCGGTTTTCGAAGCTTCCATTGACACGAAGACGGCTCAGTCGCCCAGACAGACCCCGAGATCCCGGGCGGTCTGGATCGTGTCCCCGTCCAGCGGCACCGTCTTCCGTCGGTGGGTGGCGTCCCGGAGCGGCACATAGCGGACGACCGGAGGATCGAGCGCCACCATGATGTCGTCGCGGCCCTCTGCGAGGGCCCTGACGGCTGCTGCGCCAAAGCGGAGCGCGAGGAGCCGGTCGGTGGCGGTCGGTGAGCCTCCTCTGAGCAGGTACGAGAGGACGACGGCGCGGGTTTCCTTGCCGGTCAGCAGGGCCAACTCTTGTGCGACCTTCTCCCCGAGTCCACCCAGCCGCTCCTCCCTGCCTACCTCCTTTTCGATGACAGACCGCGTGCCGCCCAGGGGAACAGCGCCCTCGGCCACCACCACGATGGCGAAGTCCCTGCCTCGTTCCTGGCGCTCCCGGATCTTGGCCGCCACGGACTCGAGGTCGTAGGGGACCTCCGGGATCAGGATGGCGTCTGCGGTGCCGGCCAGCCCGGCGTGGAGGGCTATCCACCCGGCGTAGCGGCCCATCACCTCGACGACGATCACCCTGTCGTGGGCCTCGGCGGTGCTGTGGAGGCGGTCGATGGACTCGGTGGCGAACGACACGGCGGTGTCGAACCCGAATGTCAGCACCGTCTGCTCCAGGTCGTTGTCGATGGTCTTGGGAACGCCGACGACCCGCACGCCCTTCTGGGCCAACATGTGGGCGATGGCCATCGACCCGTCCCCTCCGACCGCTACGAGCGCCTCAAGGTCGTGGCGGTGGAAGGCCTCGACCAGCTCATCGGAGCGGTCTTGGGTGTGGAGGCGGCCCGAGTCATCAGGCACCGGGTAGTTGAAGGGGTCCCCCCGGTTGGTGGTTCCCAGGATCGTGCCACCCAGAAACGTGATGCCTCGGACGCTGTCCCGGTCCAGGGCAACGACACCACCGTTGGGGTAGCGCTGCGGCTCCAGGAGCCCCAGGTACCCGTCGGCGATGCCGAAGCAGTCCCATTCCCTGCGCAGGGCCGAGAGCACCACGGCGCGGATGACCGCGTTGAGTCCTGGCGCGTCGCCGCCTCCCGTGGAGATTCCCAGCCGCACCCCCCGACGCTAGCCCGAGGCGATCTTGCCCGGATGCGGTCCTCGACGTTGTGGCACAATGAGGGATCAGGAGGTCGAGCCGATGGCGATGTCGGCAGAGCACAAGGCTGCGCTTGCGCAGGGTCGGAGGGAAGCCAGGGCCATCAAGGCCTATCTCAGGGCGCTGGAGTCGAGACATCCGGGGCGACCGGTCACTGCCGAGTCCCTCCAGAGGAGGATCCAACAGCTCGAGCAGAAGATCGCGACCGAGCAGGATCCGCTGGCCAAGGTGGAGTTCCGCCAGCAGCGTTTGGATGCCGAGCAGGCGCTGGCCGACCTCGACTCCCGGGCCGACTTCGGCAGCCTCGAGGCCGAGTTCGTCAAGTACGCGGGTTCCTACTCCGACCGCAAGGGCATCTCGTACACGGCGTGGCGCGACTCCGGCGTGTCTGCTGCTGTGCTGAGGCAAGCCGGGATACCGAGAACCAGGCGCAGTTAGTCGTAGCCGATGTCGTGGAGCCGCTGGTCCTCGATGCCCAGGTGGTGGGCGACCTCGTGGAGGACGGTGCGTTTCACCTCGTGCCGGAGGCGGTCGCGCGAGAGTCCCAGGTCGAGGTGAGGCTGGCGGTAGATCGTGATCCGGTCCGGCATGAAGCCTGAGTAGTCGATGCCTCGCTCCAGGAGCGAGACGCCTTCGTAGAGACCGAGCAGGTCGGGGTCCTGGCCGGGAGGCGGGCGGTCCTCCACGACCACAGCGAGGTTCTCGACCTGTTCCAGCACCCAGTCCGGGAGGTCCTCCAAGGCTTCGTCCACCACGCGCTCGAATTCCTGGGCGTCCACGGCGGCATTCAACCAGAGGTGCGATCCGGGGCCTGGGTACAATCCCGCGCCCGGGCGCTTAGCTCAGCGGGAGAGCGCTGCCTTCACACGGCAGAGGTCACTGG
>CAZKJJ010000259.1:0-3990 GCA_964553055.1 uncultured Acidimicrobiia bacterium | reverse complement strand
TTTCACCAACTTCGGGAGAGGCGCTGCCGTGGCGGTGATTCTGTTTCTGGCTGTAGTTCCTGTGATGGTGTGGAACATCCGAAGGTTCCGTCAGCAGGAATTGATCAGATGACCGCGGCTGCCACTCCATCCACCGGAAGCGAACGCTGGAGGCAACGGCTCAAGCGATTCCCAACCCACGCCATCCTGATCGTGATGGCTGTCGTGTGGATTATCCCAACCATCGGCCTTCTCATCACGTCCGTGCGCTCGAGAGACGACATCCTGTCGTCTGGCTGGTGGACCGTTTTCTCCAAGCCGTTTGAGTTCACGCAGTACACGTTGCAGAACTACGACACGGTCATCTTCGACTCAGGCCTCGGACAGGCCTTCCTCAACAGCCTCACCATCGCCATCCCTGGGACGATCATCCCCATCACTGTTGCCGCCTTCGCCGCCTATGCCTTCGCCTGGCTGGACTTCAGGGGCAAGTACATCCTCTTCGTTGTGGTCGTGGGCCTACTGGTGGTGCCGCTTCAGATGACCCTGATCCCGATCCTCACCCTGTTCAACAACCTCGGGCTGTCGGGAGAGTTCTTGGGGGTGTGGCTCGCCCACGCCGGGTATGGCTTGCCGTTCGCGATCTTCCTCTTGACGGCGTTCATGGCTGCGTTGCCCAAGGACCTTTTCGAGTCCGCCTTCATCGACGGTGCATCACACATGACAGCCTTCTTCCGTCTGGTGTTGCCGCTGTCGATCCCCGCCCTGGCAGCACTCGCCATCTTCCAGTTCCTGTGGGTATGGAACGATCTGCTGGTGGCGCTGATCTACCTGGGCGGGACGCCTGAGGTAGCTCCCGTTACCGTGGCGGTCAGCAACCTGGTGGGGTCCCAGGGGCAAGCCTGGGAGCTCCTCACGGCGGCTGCCTTCGTCTCGATGCTGTTGCCCCTCGCGGTGTTCCTGGCGATGCAGCGCCACTTTGTCAGGGGGATCACCGCTGGCGCCATCAAGGGCTGAGGTGCTCACAAACCGGCCTTCTCCCTAGCATCTGCCGACCGTGCTCAGGCGTGTCGTTATCGGGCTCCTCGCCGCCGTCGTGGTCGTGGTGGCGGGAGGCGCCGCCTATGTCTGGTTCTCAGGAGGCTCCGGCGAGCCTTCCACAGAGATAAACGCGCCACCGATTGCCACCCCGCCGACTGTCCCTCAGACGGAGCAGCCGCCCGAGACGACGACTGCTCCCGAGGGGACAGCGCCAGCAGCGTCGACGGCGCCTGCAGAGACGCCGGCGACCACCACCGGGGCGATCACCTTCGAGATCTCCCAGGATCTTTCGACCGCCAGCTACCGGATCGGGGAGATCCTCCGCGGCGTTGACAACGTCGTGGTCGGCACGACCGACCAGGTGGCAGCGCAGCTCCTCGTCGACTTCGACAATCCCTCCGCAGCCCAGCTCGGCACCGTCGTCATCAACGCCAGGACCTTCACCACCGACAGCGAGTTCAGGGACAGGGCCGTTCGGAGCTTCGTGCTGCAATCGGCCGGCGAGGAGTTCGAGTTCATGACGTTCGAGCCCACCTCGATCGACGGTCTCCCTGAGAGCCTGGACGGAGGCACGATCACGTTTGCGGTCACGGGAGACCTCACGATCCGGGCCGTGACGCAGCCTGTGACGTTCCAGGTCGAGCTGTCCGAGGCGTCCCCAGACCGGATCGTCGGTGTCGCCACGGCAAAGGTGACCCGTACGGCCTTCGAGCTGACGATCCCGAACGTCCAGCAGGTCGCAGGTGTCGAAGACGAAGTCGAGCTGAAGCTGGAGTTCGTCGCGCTGCCCTCCGACTGACCCACGTCTTCGCCTCGCAGAGGAGTCGAGGTGGCAGGAAGGGAAGGAGAGCCACCGAGCGGTTTGGGCGACGTCTATACACTCGGGTTCGGGATGGCCTACGCCAAGGACGACATCGAGCGGGTGCGCCAGGCGACCAACCTCGTGGATGTCATCGGGGCCACCACCACCGTGAAGAAGTCCGGTCGGTCCTTCATGGCGATCTGTCCCTTCCACCAGGAGAAGACACCCTCGCTGTCGATCGACGCCGCCAAAGGCGTCTACTACTGCTTCGGATGCGGCGTCGGCGGGGACGTGTTCACGTTCGTCGAGCAGACGAGAGGGCTGGAGTTCAACGAGGCCGTCGAGGAGCTGGCGTCTGCGGCGGGCGTGACGCTCAGGAGGGACCCGGGCGCTGCCAGAAGGAGGGGGGAGCGGGCCGAAGCGGTCGAGGCGGTGGAGGCGGCCATCGCGTTCTATATGGACCGTCTCAAGTCAGGGCAGGACGCAGGGTCGGCACGTGCGTACCTGCGTGGGAGGGGCTACGACACAGCGGTGGTCGACCAGTTCCAGATCGGCTACAGCCCGACGGCGTGGGACGAGCTGGTTTCGCATCTCCGCACCCGGGGCGTGCCGGAGCGCGTGATGCTCAGGACCGGCCTTGCCCGCAGGGCACGTCAAGGGAGGCTGATCGACTACTTCAGGGGAAGGATCCTCTTCCCGATCTTCGATCTCAGGGGAGATCCCGTCGGCTTCGGTGGCCGCAAGCTGGAAGGTGAAGGACCCAAGTACCTCAACAGTCCAGAGACGATCCTCTATCAGAAGGCAATGCTGCTCTATGGCCTCCACTGGGCCAAGTCGGAGATCGCCCGCCGCGATCAGGCGCTCGTGGTGGAGGGATACACAGACGTGATCGCCCTGCACATGGCGGGGCTTCCCATCGCCGTCGCCACCTGTGGGACGGCTCTTGGGGAGGGGCACTTCGACCTCCTGAGGAGGTTCTGCGACCGGGTGGTCCTGGCCTTCGACGCTGACACGGCAGGGGCCGGGGCCGCCGGGAGGGCAGACGACCTGGCCATGCCCTCTGACTTGTCGCTCGACCTTCGCGTGGCTGTCATGCCGGACGGAAGGGATCCTGCTGACGTGGTGCAGGACGGTGACCTCGACCTCCTTCACAAGGCGATCGAGGACTCGGCCCCGCTCGTCCAGTTCCGTCTGGACCAGGTGCTCTCCGACTTCGAGCTCGAGGAGGTAGAGGGGAGGGCCAGAGCCGTCCACGCCGTTGCCCCGATCGTCGGGAAGATCCACGACCAGATCGCCCGGCGGGAGTATGCGGGAGTGATCGCGAGGAGGACGGGCGTCGACAGGGAAACGGTCACCAGGGAGATCGAGCAGGCTGTTGCCCGAACGAGCCGTCCGCGGACGAAGCGAAGCGAAGAGGTGCCGCTGTCAGGGGCGGAGAAGGCCGAGCGCGAGCTGCTGCGGCTGCTGTTGTCCACAGGAGCCCTGGATACGGAGGTATCGGCTGACCTGTTCAGCAACCCTGAGCACAGAGAGGCTTTCGAGATGCTTCGCTCAGGCTTCGAGACCCGGACGCCTGATGGGTCGATCGACCTGGGGGGCTTGCTTGGTGACAGGCAAGAGGAGTCGGCGCGGCTGCTCAGGCGGCTCGCGGTCGACCCTGCGCCACTCGCCGAAGGCAGGGATCTGCTGGAGCGCCTGGAGCGCGCAGGCGTCGAAGCGGAGATCGCCGATCTACGCAGAAGGCTCGAGTCGCTCGCTCCGGACTCGCAGGAGTATTCCGAGGTGTTCTCGAAGTTGATAGCTTTGCAGCGTCGCAAGCGAGACGTGTAGGGGTGTCGTGGATCAGGCTGTGAGAGGCGTCGTGCAGCGGCTCGCCGAGCGGGGCTCGCAGCGGGGGTTCCTGACCGTCTCGGAGATCCAGCACGAGCTGGTAGAAGCCGAGGCACCCGCCGAAGCGTTCGACACCGTCATCGACGAGCTGAGAGTCGAAGAGATCACGATCGAGGAGGAGTCGGACGACGACCTGTTCGATCCAGTGGCTGACGACCTCGTCTCCGTTTCGGACCCGGTCCGCATGTACCTGCACGAGATCGGGAGGGTGCCGCTGCTCACGCCCCGCCAGGAAGTCGACCTGGCGATGAAGATCGAGGGAGGGAGGAGAGCCAGGG
>CAZKJJ010000258.1:2506-4000 GCA_964553055.1 uncultured Acidimicrobiia bacterium | reverse complement strand
GACCCCGGACGTCGTCGCCAAGAAGACCTTGAAGCAGATCGCCGATCACACTACCGAGATCATCAATGCCCTGGACAAGAAGCCAGCGTTGATCGGGCACTCGACCGGGGGCGTGCTGGCGCAGATGCTCGCCGGCCGGGGCCTCTCGGCAGCCACCGTGGTGATCGACCCCGGGGTCTTCCGCGGCGTTCTGCCACTACCGCTCTCGGTGCTCAGGTCGTCGGGCCCGTTCCTGGTCAACCCGCTGAATCGCCGCCGCGCGATCACGCTCACGTTCAAACAGTTCAAGTACGCCTGGGCGAACGCGCTGGACGAGAAGGAGGCGAAGGAGCTCTACGACACGTTCCACGTCGCCGGCTCCGGGATCTCTCTCCTGCAGATGGGCAACGCGAACCTCAACCCGTGGACCGAGGCGAAGGTCAACACGAGGAACCCCGACCGCGGTCCTCTGCTGATCATCGAGGGCGAGAAAGACCACACGGTGCCGTGGGCGATCGCGAACGCCTCCTACAAGCGGCAGAGGCGCAACCCCGGCGTGACGGAGATCGTGAAGATCCCGAATCGAGGCCACGCCCTCACGATCGACCACGGCTGGCGCGAGGTCGCCCAGACCGCGCTCGACTTCATCAAGAGGTTCACCTAGCCGTGCACGCTCGCTCCGCCGCGCCGCAGCCTCTGATTGGTTGACCGTTCACGACCACGAGAGGAGGGAGTCACATGTCCGAGCGCATCACACACTCGCCGGTCGTCCTCGAGGCGGCCTCCCAGGAGTTCGTCGAGGCGACCTCGAAGCCGCCGTTCCTCTACGACCTCACGCCTGACGAGGCCCGCAAGGTACTGGACGACGTCCAGGCTGCGCCGATCGACAAGCTCCCGGTCGAGGAGCGCTGGATCACCGTCCCTGCCGAGGTCGGCGACGTGCGGGTGCGGATCGTGCGGCCACCGGACGCCGGGGGGACGCTCCCGGTGGTCCTCTACATGCACGGCGGCGGCTGGGTATTGGGAAACGCCGACACGCACGACCGGCTCGTCCGCGAGCTGGCAGTTGGCACCGGCGCCGCGGTGGCGTTCGTCGAGTACGATCGCTCGCCGGAGACGCGCTATCCGGGCGCGATCGAGCAGGGGTACGCCACGGCCCGGTGGATCGCCCGAGAGGGTGCCGCCAACCAGCTCGATCCGGATCGCATCGCCGTCGCCGGCGACTCGGTCGGCGGCAACATGACCGCTGCGCTCGCGCTGATGGCGAGCGATCGCGGCGACGTGCGCTTCGTCCAGCAGTCGATGTACTACCCGGTCACCGACGCAGCGATGGATACGGGCTCGTACGAGCAGTTCGCGGAGGGGTACTTCCTTACCGCGAAAGCGATGGCGTGGTTCTGGGACGCCTACCTGCCCGAGGTCGACCGGCGCTCCGAGCCGTTCGCCTCGCCTCTGCGCGCAAGCGACGAGCAGCTCGCCGGCCTGCCGCCGGCGTTCGTGATCGTCGACGAGGCG
>CAZKJJ010000258.1:0-2496 GCA_964553055.1 uncultured Acidimicrobiia bacterium | reverse complement strand
GCGCGACGAGGGCGAGGCCTACGCGGCGCGCCCGCGCTCGGCAGGCGTTGCGGTCACGACCGTCCGCTACGACGGGATCACGCACGACTTCATGATGCTCAACCCGTTCAGCGGGACGCATGCAACCCGTGCTGCGGTCGCCCAGGCCATCTCAATGCTGCGGGGGGCACTGCACAGCGCCTGATAGGTGCTGCGAGCCGGCGCCCACCTGGCTCGTGCGAGCGGCTAGTGGACGAGCGAGCGATGAGGAGGAATGAGCGATGAAGGAGCCGCTGATCCAGGTGAGCGACATCCCGGAAGGAGGCACCGTGACCGCCGATCTCCTGGGGCGGGAGGTGCTGGTGATGTTCCTCAACGGCAAGCTGCGTGCCTACCTCAACGTTTGCATGCACCACGGTGGTTCGCTGACGCTCGAAGGCGACACGTTCACCTGCGATTGGCACGGCTCGACGTTCGATGTGCGGACTGGTCGCGCGCTTTCGGGACCGGTGCGGCCGGATGCGAGGTTGATCATGCTTCCCACTCGAGTCGAGAACGGCGTCCTTACCTACGTCTACGAGGAACGACAGCCACGGGAATGAGACTGGAGGTGGTTGACCGAGCGGTAACCGAACTCCTCCGGCGGCGCAGGGCCGGAACGCGGCACGCGATCCGCCAGGGGCCAGGGCCTGACTTGACCTCGGCTGTTCGGGATGGTTGCGCCGTCCCCCCGAGACCGTCTTGCGGAAGGCGAAGACTCGACAGGCGAGGAAGCAGCGAGCGTACCGGCAGCAGGCCCGGAATGACCGTCGGTGCGCCGGGTGCGAGTCTCTGCTCGCGGCGCGTCGAGCTACTAAGACCTACTGCTCGGAGAAGTGCCGAAGCACCGTTAGGCGGTTGGAGGCTGCGACCGCGTAACGGTTGACAAAACCGCACATCGGGGGGCCGCAAAATGGCCTCTGTAGCGTGTGGTGCCCAGAACCGAAGCGCGCAGGGTTGCTCACGGCGGGTTGTTGGCTCGTGTGAGACCGGTCAGCTCCAGGGGGCAGTCTCGGGACGTACGGTACCGGATGAGGGCCTCCCCCGTTCGGGGTTCTTCGATGAAGTCGTTCCACCAGGAACTGACCGCCCAGGACCCGTGGAACGCCTCGACGCAGAACCGGTCGTCGTCAGCGATCATGTACAGCTTGATGCGGCCGTCGTGTTCGAAGTCCAGCTCGTCGAGTTCGTGGGCGTACCGACCATGCTCTTGCCGGTAGCTGCGTTGCGCGAAGGCCACCTTGACGGACTGGTTCGTGACGTCCTTGATTCCGATCTTCCTCCACTCGGGGATCGCCCAGGAGGCGAAGATGACACCCACGATGATGATTGCCGCCCAGCCCCAGATGATTCCCGCCAGGGCCAGTCCTCGCCCCCGCTCCCTGGTTCGGGGGATCTCCCGCAGCGCCCGGTAGCCGAAGAACAGGGCCAGCCCGCTGCCAATCGGGAAGCCCAAGAGGTTGAAGAGAAGCGCCGCGACTGCCGACCGGTTCGTCCTCGGACCTGTTCGGGGGGACTCACGCGTTGGCACCTCGCCCATCTTCATCCCTGCTCCTTTTCCGCCGTGGAGGTCGTCTTTGCCTCCACGGCTGCCGCTCGGACGAAGCCACTCCACGCAGTACCGGCACTTGACCGCCGAGTCTTGAATCTCCTCCGAGCAGTAAGGGCACTTCTTCAACCCGCCAACTCCTCGGTCCCAACTTCGAGGGCCCCTTGTCCCTCGCTGGAAGTGTTGCATCGCCCCCAGCCTCGATAAATGCGCTCGCCACAGATATCGGCACTAGGACGTCGGAGCCAAGCAGTAGGCTTCGAGCCGTGGTCTGCCCCTGCTGCTACCGACAGCTCATCCCCGCGCAGGCGGTCCCCGGTCTCCCCACAGAGCCGGGGAACCTCTGGTGCTCGGAGTGTTCCTGGCTGTTTGCCACGGAGATGCTGGCGGGGGAGGACACGATGGCCTTGGACGGGATCTGGAGGTGTCCGACTCACAGCCGGTGAGTGATCGCCTCAAGCGCCTCTGGGTTTGGGCACTTGTGTGGGGCCCGGCTTGGATCATCGTATTCGCAACCGTGGGCCCACGCGCCGCAGGGCTGGTGGGGATTGTCGCGGTCGTTGGCGGGTTGATTCTGTTCCTGCTCCCGACCCAAAAGGAAAGGGCTTGGAGGCGATTCAGCAGGCTCAGCGAGGAAGAAGCCGAGCTGGCCATGGAGTACGAGGGGCGCTGCCCTCGATGTGGTCGGGAGGGGCTCCGAGACATGGAGACGGATCAACGCGTCTTTCCTGAGAACGCTTACGAGTTCGCCGGGAGGCGTGTCTACTGCGGCAAGTGCTACTAGGAAGGAACTTTGGAGCGACGCCACCGTGGGGCCTAGAAGCGAGTCTACGTTGGGGGCGTGGCCCCCGCCACGCGGTAGCCTTGGTCCCCGGGGGACCAGACGCGCAGCAGGGGCCACGGGTGAGCATTACCGGAGCCCCTGGCGG
>CAZKJJ010000257.1:0-4054 GCA_964553055.1 uncultured Acidimicrobiia bacterium | reverse complement strand
AGTGCCCTTGTCATCGGGGCGCTAACGCAATCCTTGCTCTGGGCAGCACTAACCTTTGCTGGGCTCCTGACTTTCAGCTTCCTCGCCGTGAAGACAGTCGCTTCACAGGAGCGCAAGAAGTTTCACGACCAGCTACCTGGTACTCTGACGCTGACTGCTACCTCGTTGCGTGCTGGCTACTCGCTCCTCCAGGCCGTGGAGGCTGTTGCTCAGGAGTCCCCCGAACCGACCAGACGAGAGTTCGGCAGGGCGCTCACCGAGATCCGTCTGGGTCGGCAGCTGACTGACGCGCTCGGCGACGTCGCTGTGCGAATGGAATCTCAGGACTTCGAGTGGGCGGTTCTTGCGATCGCGATTCAGCGTGAGGTGGGCGGCAACCTCGCCGAGGTGTTGCAGACCACCGCGGAGACGATGAACCAACGAAACCGTCTCCGCCGAGAGATGAAGGCGCTCACGGCCGAGGGTCGGATCTCTGCAGTGATAATGGGCATACTGCCGTTCTTCCTTTTCGGGCTGATCAGCTTCATCAACCCTGGGTACCTTGAACCCCTGTACACCACCAAGGTGGGGTTGGGCATGATGGGATTTGCCGTCTTGCTCCTCATCGCGGGCGCTGTGTGGATGCAGAAGATCATCAACATCGAGGTGTGACATGAATGCTGATGGTCTGACGCTCGCCGTGGCGGCGACGACGGTAACGATCGGCTTCTTCGCCTTCTACGCCGGCAATGGTGTCGTATCCGCCAGGCGCAGTTCCTCCCGACGGCTTGCCAGTCTGCAGACTCGAGACGAGGTGCTGAGCGCGAGCATATCTGAGCGAGCAATCGCTCCTATCATCCAAGGAATTGGCCGATTTGCGCTTCGGTTCACCCCGCAGGGCTGGGTCAGCAAGGCAGATCAGAAGCTGCTCTATGCCGGCCTGTCGGATCGAATGGATGGCAACACTTGGGCCGCGATACGCATCATCGCTCTCATCGGCGGTCTCCTCTTGTTTTTCTTGCTCCAGAGCGCGTTCACCGAGCCGGTTCAGAAGGTCATGTTGTTCGTTGTACTCGCCGCCATTTCTTTTCTTGGCCCCGAAGCAGTACTCAACAGGCGTATCGACGGGCGCCGCAAGGAGATGGAACGGACACTCCCAGATATCATCGACCTTCTGGTGATAAGTGTTGAAGCCGGCCTTGGTTTTGAGGCTGCTTTGGGTCGCGTGGTTCAAGCCGTTCCCGGCGAGTTGTCACGAGAGTTTGGCCGAACCCTCCAGGAGACCAGAGTGGGGGTCAGTCGCCACAAAGCGTTGCGCGGTCTGGCCGAACGCACCGATGTCGACGACCTCAATGCCTTCATCCTTGCTTTGATCCAGGCCGACCAGTTTGGCGTCTCCATTTCCAGAATGCTGCGGGTCCAGGCCGAGGAGATGCGGGTGCGGCGGCGCCAGCGCGCCCAAGAGAAGGCTTTCGCGGCACCCGTAAAGCTGGTGTTCCCGCTCGTGCTGTGTATCTTCCCCTCGATGTTCGTTGTCCTTCTCGGCCCGGCGGCCATCAACATCTATGACGTCTTCGGTGGTGGGGGCATCTAGCAGTTGAGTGGACCGGCGCACCGGTCGGGACCGGGTGTTCTGGGCCGACCGCAGATTCGGCACCTCTACCCCGTCATCGCGGTCGCGCTCTATCCGTTCCTAGCCGCTGGGCCCATCCGTGACAACTCCTTTTTGTGGCACGTACGGGCGGGTACCGCCCAGTTTGACCTCGGCCGAGTGCTCGACGTGGACATCTTCTCATGGACCCACTCTGGCGAGGTCTGGCTGACACAGTCTTGGCTGGCCGAGCTTGCCTACGCTGGCCTGGAAGGGATTACCGGCACTGTTTACTGGGCACCCGCCTTGGTAGGCGTGGTCGGCGTCAGCACGCTGGCCATGGTGGGAGTCGCGATCTACGGATCCTCACGGTCCACACTGGTCACCGCGATGTGGCTGCTCATTGCGGTGTGGCTCGCTGGACCATTCGCTCATCCTCGTCCCGTCATCTTCTCCTACCTCCTGCTGGCGGGCTTGGTGTTGATCGTTCGTGTAAACGACCGACTGCTGTGGGCTGCTGTGCCGCTGGTATGGATCTGGGCCGCTGTTCACGGGAGCTGGCTAATCGGGATTGCCCTTCTGGTGCTGGAGGCTATTCGTCGCCGCTCGTGGAGGGTGGCATCACTCGCTGGGCTTTGTGCCGCCGGCGCCACCTTTACCGCCCACGGTCTCGGCGTATGGGAAATCGTCGTCCGCTTTGCCGCAAATCGGGATGCGCTCGAGTTCCTCGGAGAGTGGGGGTCGCCCGATTTCGGCGAGGTCGTGCAAGGGCCCTACGTCCTTGTTCTGGCAGGCATCATCGTCGCTGCGGTCCGGGGCCGGATCGCGCTTTCCGATCTCTGGGTTGTGCTCCCCTTCTTGTTCCTGGGTCTCACCATGGAGCGCACGGTATTTCCTGCCGCCATCGTCCTACTTCCATATGCGGCTCAGGCTTACGAGATTGAGGTCCCGGCCTCACCGCGGCGCTCCGCTGGGCTCACGTGGATCGTGGGTGCGTTGATCGTGATGATTGCCGCCGGGTATGTCGCCCTGAGCGATACCGGTTTTGATGAGGAACGCTTCCCAAGTGACGAGGTTCTCGTTGCCCTGACAACCGACCGGTTCTTCCATGATGATGCCACCGGGGGTTATCTGATCTACCGAGACTGGCCCGATCAAGCAGTCTATATCGACGATCGCGCCGAGCTATACGGGGCTGCAGGGTTTGCCGGGTTGCAGGCGGCCCGACAGGGCGCATACGAGGATCTCTTCGCCGAACTTGGCCTGACCGAGGCCGTCGTCAAGCCTACGTGGCCGCTCCGGACCCGGCTCGAACGCGACGGGTGGACGTTGGTCATGGAGGATGAATTCTTCGCCGTGATGAGGCGTTAGACCAGTCATACCAGCCGCGATGCGCACACAGATGTGCCCTCACGATGAGGGCACATCTGCATGACGCGTTACGTGGCGTCGACGGTCTGTCCGACTTCGCTGAATTTGTCGTTGATCTCGGTGCCGAGGAACAACGCCGCAGCGATGACGACAACAGCAATCAGGGCAACAAGCAGAGCGTACTCCACCATGCTGGCCCCATCCTCATCCTTGATGAACCGGCTCTGTACGGCCGTCCAAAGACGAAGCATGTGTTACCTCCTGAGGGGGTGATCCACACAACGATTATCGGTGGAAACCTGCCTGCAATGTATGAGGCGGGAGACCTAAATGTGAACCAGCACGAATCGTGTCGCCCCTGAAGAGGGGCCGCTTCGACCGACAGACGCGGAGCTTAAGACTTCTCGCTTTAGCTCAATCCCTGCGGCTTGTCCAAGCCGAGCCTGATGGCCTCCACCACAGCCTGCGCCCGGTCCGAAATCTCGAGCTTCTCATAGATGCTGGCCAGATGATTCTTTACGGTCTTCTGCGAGATATACATTTCCTCAGCGAGCTCGTCCGTGCCGGAGATTCCGCTGGCGAGGAGCACGAGCAGCTGGCGTTCGCGGGGTGTGAGTGAATCCGCGCCCGGTGTCAGTCTCGCCTCCATATATGGCTCAAGCTCGGTCTCCAGATCATCAGCGTCTATCAGTACCACGCCGTCGTCAGCCGCCCGCACTGCAGCCGCCAGCTCCGGGAGCGGGGTGGCCTTGGATAGGAACCCGACGGCCCCTGCTCTTCTCGCGCGGTCCCGGTACTCCCCCTCGGTGTGCATCGTCACCACCAAGGCCGGTGGAGGAGCTTCTAGGCCGCGCAGTACTGCGAGCCCGGTTCTGCCAGGCATCTCGATGTCGACAAGTAGTACGTCGGGACGTACTCGCTCAAGTACTGAGACGAGCTCGTCGCCGGTCGTGGCCACGGCAGCAACCTGTATGTCAGGCAATGCGTCCAGCGCCTGCCGCATGCCCTCGAGTACAAGGACATGGTCGTCGGCGATGACGACACGGATCGGAGAGCTCATCGCACCTCCCAGTCGATGGTGACGGTCGTTCCCGCGCCAGGTGCGGAGTCGAC
>CAZKJJ010000256.1:0-4064 GCA_964553055.1 uncultured Acidimicrobiia bacterium | reverse complement strand
AGTCGCTGATCTCGAGCCCCTCGACGACCTCGTAGGAGCCGCCGGAGCAGGTCAAGTTCATCCTGCTGGGTGCCTTCACGGTCTCAGGACCGACACTCCTGCGCTTCTACGTCGCCCACGTGCTGTTCCTTCCTTTCATCATCGTGATCTTCATGGCTGTCCATTTCTGGCGGGTTCGTAAGGACGGCGGCATCTCGGGGCCCCTCTGATGACAGAAGTACCGGAGGAGCTGCTCAGAAGGTCGGCCGAGTCGAAGGCCAAGGCCTTGGGGCTGCCGGTCGAGGAGGTGCTGGCGGAGATGCGCGCCGAGACGGCTTCTGAGGCCCCTTCCGAGACCTCGGCCGAAATACCTCCCGAGACGGGTGGCAACGGAAAAGTCGCCACCTCGATACGCCCTGCCGAGCCGCCCGTGGCGTTGCCCGAGGGCACCCGTACCCAGCGGCTGCTCACCGTGGTCAGGGCGAAGGCCATCCAGCAGGTCAAGGCAGAGCCCACGGACAAGGTGAACACGTGGCCCCACCTGATGCTGGCCGAATTCACCGCGCTGATGGTCGTCACGGCGGTGCTGTTGATCCTCTCGGTGATCTTGCAGGCCCCGCTGCTCGAGCTGGCCGATCCGAACAACACCCCCAACCCCGCCAAGGCACCTTGGTACTTCCTGGGGCTCCAGGAGCTTCTCTCCTACTACGACCCACAGATCGCGGGCGTGATCATCCCAGGCGTGATCGGCCTCCTGGGCCTCATGACCGTGCCGTACGTGGACAGGAACCCCTCGACGCGACCTTCCGACCGGAAGTTCGCCATTCTGTTCTTCACCTTCTTCCTCGTAGGGGCTGGCACACTCACCATGATCGGCGTCCTGTTCCGGGGTCCCGGCTTCACGTTCACGCTGCCGTGGGAGAACGGGATCTGGTTCGACGACCTGAAGGACTGGGTGGAGTTCTGATGGCGGCTTCCCAGCTGCTCCTGATCGGCGTAGCGGCAGCGGCCTTGCTGGGCGCGGTGGCCATCTTCGCCATCGCCTACCGCAAGGAGGGAGGCGCCAAGCCGTGGCGAGATCAGGTGGACCGCGCCGCGGTTCGGGCTGACAAGTCCGCGCCTCCGACCCCGGTCATCACCCCTGAACCGGAGGCGGTCGCGGAGCTCGTGCCGGAAGGGGAGGAGACGCGGCCGGTGGTCACCGCGGTCGCCGTGGAGGAGGTCACGTACGAGGAAGTGCCCCCCGAGGAGATGGGCGTCACCAGGAGACAGTTCTTCAACAGAGCGCTCCTCGCCACGTTCGGCGCCTACTCCGTGGGGCTGGCGATCGCCATTCTCGGTTTCATGTGGCCCAGGCTGAGAGGCGGGTTCGGTGGTGACATCGATGCCGGCGACGCCCAGGCGCTCCTCGACTCGGTGTTCGCTCCCGACGGCTCGGTGCAGCCGCTGTTCGTGCCTGAGGCCAGGGCGTACGTGGTCCCGTTCCCGTCCGGCGAGGTCGAGAGCTCGCAGTTCAACCCGACTCGGACCCGGGGCGTCGTCACCGTCGTGCAGGGTATGTCCGACCTCTTCCAAACCTGCGTCCACCTCGGCTGCCGGGTTCCTTGGTGCGCCACCTCTCAAGGGTTCGAATGCCCGTGCCACGGATCCCGTTACAACTTCGTCGGCGAGTACGAGGGCGGTCCCGCCCCCCGCAACCTCGATCGGTTCGCGGTCGAGGTGGACGACAACAACCGGTTCATCATCAAGACGGGGTCCCTGGTGGTCACCAGCCGGGCACCTCTCAACGCCAAGAGCGTCACCTATCCGCAGGGACGCTCGTGCATCACCATCGGAGGAGGCGAGGAGGACGGCGGCGGGGAGCACGCCTAGCCGTGGAGAACGTCATTATCCTCGTCGCCCTCGGCGCTACGGCTTGGCTCGCCTTCATCGTCGCAACGTCCGTGGGAGGTCCGGGCAAGGAGGGAATCCCCCGCAATCTCTCGATGTACCGCACGGACGACGATCTCGAGAGCAGACGGCTCGAGCGAACCATGGCCACTGCGGTCGTTTTCAGTGCCTTCCTGGCGCTGGCCATCCCCGTGTACTACCTGAGCGAGGCCGACCGCCAAGCAGGGTTCGAGGAGGAGTTCGACGCGGCCTCGGTTGCCCGTGGGGAGATCCTCTTCGGCTCGACAGACCCAGTCAGGGCGTTCCGCTGCGATTCGTGCCACGGCCCAGAGGGCTCTGGAGGGCAGGCGAACTTCATCGAGGCTCGGTCAGGCATCGCCGTCGGTTGGACAGCGCCATCCCTGAACGACATCTTCTTCCGCTACACCGAGGACGAGATCAGGTTCTGGATCACCTATGGCAGGGCCAACACCCCGATGCCTCCATGGGGCCTGGCAGGCGGCGGACCGCTCGGCGATCAGTCCATCTCAGACCTCATCAACTACATACGGTCTTTTCAGATCACGCAGTCCGAGGCGCTCGCCAAGATCGAGCCTGCCGTGTCGTTCGAGCTCGGCCAGATCGACAACGGCGACGAGATCGTCGCGGAAGCGATCGCTAACCAGGAGATGGAACGCGACATCCTCGACAAGTCCGCTCAGGCTCTTTCGATCACGGCACCGGTGGCGACCGAGTCCTTGGAGGTCCTGACGGCCGCAGGGGAAGGCAGGGACACGGACCAGGACGGCCTATCGGACACAGCGGAGGTCCAACTGACCGAGCTCAGCCGTTCCTTGTACACGGTGGAGCGGACGACAGACGAGGCGACAGGTCAAGAGACGGTCACCGTCTCCGGGCCGTTGTCCGAGCTGTTCACGCCCGAAGAGGCGGCAGCCCTCCAGCTCGAGCAGATCCCCGTGATGCTCGACCCGCTCGACCCAGAGACCCGCGACGGCACGCCTGACCTCGTCGCGGCCACGAGGTCGGTGTCAGCCCTGGAGGGGCTCCAGAGGAACCTCACGGTCAACGTCGACAACTACGACAAGCTGGTGGCTGCCAACACTCATGGCCTCGTGTTCCTCGAGGCGTCCGCTGCCTCGAGACCTTGGGCTCCCGACTTCGAGGCGATCGCCGAGGCCAGCTTCGAAGGAGACCTCGAGAAGGCGATGAGGTCGGTGGGTCTCTTCAACGCCTACTGTGCTCGATGCCACAACTCCAATTGGTCTGCCGGTCTGCCTTTCACCCTCGAGCTCGCCTCAGGAGGCTTCGCGCCAGCGCTGTACGACGGAAGGGTCAACGTCCAGTTTCAGCTTCCAAGGGAAGGGGAGAGGGACGACTTGGTCGAGTTCATGCTGACGGGATCCGAGCAGGCAAGACGCTACGGGGTCAACGGTATGGGGACGGGGCGTATGCCTGCTTTCGGTGCCCTACTCTCCAGGGAGGACCTGCAGTTGATCGCCGACATGTTGCGAGGCTTGGGCGATGCGTGAGCTGATGCGGGAGATCCTCTCCGCCAATTTGACGTTCACCGGCCTGCTCCTCACGGCAGGAGCGATCCTCGTCTTCTTCGGCACCGTCTATCTCATTCTCTTCACGAACCTCGGCAAGAAGCTCGGGTTCCTGGTGGTGGGCGCAGCCCTGTTCGGTTGGTTGACGATCAACAACATGCTGTTCGTCCTCTATGCGCCGCGCGGCCCACGACCGGCAGACATCGAGGGGCTCAGCTGGTTGGAGATCAGGATCATCCCGATCTCGGCCATGCTGGCTTCGTTCATCCTCTTCTTGATGTTCCTGACAGCGCTGCACCGGTACCAGGAGGCGCAGGATCGCCGCTGAGTCAGCTCACAGCAGGCTCATGACGGCTCAGATAGAAGCTCAGGATCTGCAGCTCCGTCGAGAGATCGACGTTGCGTATCTCCAGCACATTGGGGGCGTTCAGGACGGCTGGAGCGAAGTTGAGGATAGATCTGACGCCAGCCGCTGACAGGAGGTTCGCCGCGTCCTGCGCAGCTTCGGCTGGTGTCGTGATCAGGCCGATGGCCACGTCGTTGACAAGGACGTCCTCGTGCAGCAGGCGCACGTCCCTGACCTCGCGACCGTCAACCACCGTCCCGATCTTGGATGGGTCGACGTCGTAGAGGCCAACGATCCTGAAC
>CAZKJJ010000255.1:0-4071 GCA_964553055.1 uncultured Acidimicrobiia bacterium | reverse complement strand
GCCGATGGACGCCGCGGAGGGCGGTGTGGAGCTTCGCCTGGAGAAGGGAGACGCGCCTGACAGGCTTGTCCGGGAGGTTCCGCATGCGCCGACGATCACAACTCTTGATGCCGGCCCTGTGCCGGGGAAGGCTGGCATGGGTCGTGGCGTGGATGGCGAAGCGTCTGTTCCCTCCCTACCCATTGTTGGAACTGAAGCATCCCGATGCGGCCGGCCCGTATTTAGTCCGTTTGGTCCGTGGGCGGTGGAGCGAGTGGCGTCACGCCAGCTTTCATCGCGCCGATACAAGTCAGCGAAGCGCCGAACTCAGCGCCGGCGAGCTTGTGGAGTGATCGGAGTCTCGACGAGGGCCGACACTGCAGAACCGTTCTCGACGCGACGCTCGAGGTCTTCCTAGGGTTGGCTGCCAGGCGGGCTATTCTTCAATGTGTGGGGAATGAGCAGACTGTCGCCAGGAACCCCGACGTCGTTTTTCGTTCGATCGAGGGTGGTGGTGTCCTTCTCAATGTCAAATCCGGCGCGTATCACGAGGTCAACTCGACCGCTCGTGAGATTTGGGAGGCCTTGGAGACACCATCCACTACGGCCGAGCTGCTTGTGCGCTTGAACGACGTGTTTCCGGAGGTGCCCGACCTGGATGGGGACGTCCGCGATTTCCTGACGGAGCTTGCCAACCGTGGGCTGATCGTCATTTCCCAGTCGCACGGTTAGAAGTAGCGGACGATCTCCTGGTGCCCGTGACGTCCCGGAGGCGGTCCGATGTCCTTGCCGTCGATCTCGATCCATGCATGAGCTCGGGGGCTGCGTGCCTCCTGCGGAAGGCCGATCACCAACTGGCCACGCATACCGTTGTCGTTTAGCAACGACACGTGAACGAGAGCGAGAGTGAGACAGCGGGGCTGCAGTCGTCCCAGTCGCAAAGCTCGCAGCACCGACCGCCCAAGCTGGCGTGGATCCTGATCTATAGATGAGGAGGGTGGCCGCTTTCTCAGAGTCTCGACCGTGTCGGCAAGAGAGCCACGTCGTGCGAGGGCTACACGCACCAGCACGTACCTCGACCAGATTCGTGTGGTGAGACGAGCACGAAAAAGGAGGTGACGCATCATCGAGCAATCGAATCGACCAGTGCCTCAGCCGTCCTGAGGACACCTCCTGGGTCGTCGGGCTGAGTGAGTTCCCAGATGGGCACCGACGCGACGAGATCGACCAGGTGGTCGAATTTGCGAGCACGATCGCTTGCGTTTGGAAGATGGAAGCTGAGAAGCCACAGGTCGGCCAACGCTCCGACCCGGTTCACTTCCCTCAGGGATCCAGCTGCGTTGAAGCCCCTCAGCAGCACCACAGCAGCGATCGGCACGGGGGCGGCATCACCGGGATCTTTGGCGGCCAGAACGACGCGGTCGTCAATCATGCCGATCTCGTCCATCCCGTCGATGGGCAGTAGGTGATCAGCCATGTCGTGGCGTACCCGCAACGATGCCGGTCCCGGAAACAAGGCGGGTTGGTCGGAGGTCTGGATGCAACACAAGTCCTCGGTCAGGAGCCGATGGCCTAGGCGGCTCAACGTGGCGGCCAAAGACGACTTGCCATGCCGACCTGGGGCTGCGAGAACTATCGCGCCAGTGGGCCCCATCACGGCGGCTCCATGAAGGGAGGCCCGACCACGGGCCAAGAAACAAAGCAAAAGGGGCAGCCCCAGAAGTCGCGCCTCTCGTAGAGGCGCGTCCGGCATGACCGGCATGACTATTCGGCCCTTCCCGGGGTCGATCAGATAGGTTCCGGCGTCGCTGATCTGTAGAACGTAACCCCCGCAGGGGCTCTCACTGAGTTTAGCGTCGAGAGGATTCTCGGGTCCGGGGGTCCAGTCAAGAAGGTGACGCCCAGTCTCGATATCGACATCGTCGGACATCTCCACCGCCAACGGCTCTGCTGCACCAGCGGCTCGTGCAGTCCGTAGCGGAAACGGAGTGTTCACACCTCGAAACCAAATACAGCCCGTGTATCCACTTAGGAGTTCTCGAGGAAGGCATGAACGGCCGCGAGATCATAAGCCCAAACCAGCTCGACGGGCTCCATGGTCCGGCGACTGAGACGGGCTGCGAGCAACTCGTAGTCGATGCCGTCGATTCGCATCTCTGGCGAGCTCAAACGCGAAGTCAGCCGGTCCCAGGGGACTGTGTCCAAGACATTGGCATCGAAAACAGTCTTGTCGCGTCGATCGAGTATCTCGTCGGGTAGCAGACCGCGCATGGCCTCCCGGACAAACGACTTCGGGGTGGTGTCGGGATAGGCGACTTCCATCGGAAGCGATAGGAAGAACTCCCAGACATCGATGTCGGCCAACGGATTACGCACCGTGATCCCCACGGAGGCAGCACAGGCCTCGATCGCCTCGGAAGTGGTGGTGGTCCCTTTAGTCGCGCTGAGGGTGGGGCGCGACCAGCGCTTGCGCACTGGGTCTCGAAGGGCCGTGACAAATCGCGAGCCACCCAATACCTCCGGGTGAGTCCAAGCGGGAAAGAAATTTGATCGATGACGAGTCGCCGTGGCATAAGCCGTGGCCAAGGGAGCTGGCGTCAATTCTCTCACGAGTTGCTTGACGAGGCTTCTTCGGCTCCTTCCCGATTGCCGTCGCACGGAGAGCTGGCGTTGAAGGGCCTGCCACCTCCCGTGACTGGCGAGATGGCCGAGCACGAAGCGGCTTATTGTGAAAACGTACTCGGCAAGCGTTCCGGTCAGGACTTGATTTGCTCCAAGGTCAGCGGCGGCGGTGTACCCTTGAGCCGCGATCGACATCGGAGTGCTGTCCCACGGACCATCGGCGAGATAGAGCCAGCGTTCGATGTCGTCGAGGGGCGATCCCGTGGGGACAACTTCAGTCAGATGGATGCCCAGATGATCCGCGACCACTCTGGTGTACTTGCTCTCGTCGACTGTTGCCTGATCGGGGTACACGAAAGTGTACGCCCCCAGAGGCTGGCCAAACCGAGACAGGTGGGCCGGAGCCGCGAAGGCCGCGACCATCGGTGAATCGATACCACCACTGAGGGCCACGGCATCCGCGCCGTGGACAGTGCGTCCGGCCACGGACTCCAGGAGCCCTCTTAACTGCTCACGAGCTTCCTCCAAGGTAATCGAGCGCGACTCCAGCAGTGCAGGGTCGGGATCCCAGAATCGAGATTCACGTACGGCTCCTCCCCCTACGTTGAGAAGACTGCCGTACATGAGGCGCTTCACACCTTGCAGTGCCGAGTCTGGAGAGGTTCCCCGAAAGTAGGTGCGCGTAACCGCCTCGACATTGGGCCGGCGGGTGAGGCCCGCCCCGGCCACTACTTGCTTGGCCTCCGTTGCTCCACACCAGAAATCCCCATCATCCCGATAGAAGAAGGTCCGCCCGCCAATGTGATCTCGGAATGCCCAACCCCTCTCGCCGTCCGTGACGATGCCGGCGACTGCCCCCCTCAGGCGCACCGCGGCACCGTCGCCCCAGCGGCCGAAGGCTGCTGCTACAACACTTGCAGAGTTCTCCGAGCTCACTCCAAGTTCGCGGGCGAGATCGTCAATGTTGTCGAGAGGCCCGAGAAGAGCGCACACCCATGGCCCGTCGGTACCCAGCGATGACCACTGACCCTCGACGATCCCGAGAATCGTACGACCTATGGTCGATGTCACGACAGCGTTTCCACGGTGGGGGGCTGCTGTCAGCATTCTCTCCACGACAGCGGGATCAGGAAGCCCCCTGTGGGCGACTGTGCCTGCAATGGCCCCGACTGTCATTACCCATCACCTCTCCGGAACTTTTTGTTGCAACCTACTGGACACATAAGTGGCGATAGACTACTGTCCGTGGTAGCCGCTAAGGGGCGGGAGGCAAGTGCAGGAGGCTGTATGTACGAGAAGCCGATGATTATCGACCACGGGTCGATAGTGGAGCACACCTTCAGCAGGTGTAACCCAGACGTGACGGGCACCCCTATCAAGGACAGTATTGACGTGCCCCATCACATCGACAACCACTTGGAGTGCTCGGCTCTCTCCTGAACTTTCCTTGGGGTAAGGAGTTAAAGAGTC
>CAZKJJ010000254.1:0-4085 GCA_964553055.1 uncultured Acidimicrobiia bacterium | reverse complement strand
CCTCCGATCGTCGCAGGCCTCAGGGCTCGGCGGGACGTTCAAGACCGTGCCCGTCGATCAGGTGCCGGACGACGGCGTGCTCGCGGTGCGAGAAGCGAGGACGTACCTGACCAAGGTCGACGACGAGGTGATCGCCCTCTGGTGGAAGTGTCCCCACTTGAGCTGCCGGGTTCCGTTCTGTGAGAGCTCCGGCCAGTTCGAGTGCCCCTGTCATGGATCCGCCTTCAACCGTATCGGCGAGTACCGGGGTGGACCCGCCCCCCGCGGTCTCGATCGTTTCGCCGTCGAGGTCGTCGAAGGCATCGTTGAGGTCGACACGGGCATCGTGATCCTCGGCAGGCCAGCCGGTCCTGAGTCGATCGACGAGCCGCTCAGAGGCCCGAGCTGTACGGAGACGAGCGGCTGATGCCGGTCCGGCACCGCGACGACGCCGAGCTGGAAGCCACCACAGCCCGCTGGATGCAGGCGGGCGTCGTTCTGCTGTTCCTCTTCGTGCTTGCGTTCCCGATCTACCGGCTCTTGGAGCCAGGCCGCCGCGCCGAGGCCGCTCAGGCCCGCGCCGAGAATCTGGCCGCCCACGGCGCCACTCTGTACGAGACGTCCTGCGCGCAGTGTCACGGTATCGAGGGCGGCGGCGCCATCGGCCCTGCCATCGGATCTGAGCAGTTCCTGTTCGACGTCTCAGACGACCAGATCCGCCAATTGATCAAGGTCGGTGTGCCGGGATCCCGGATGGCCGCCTACGGGCTCGACTACGGCGGTGCCCTGACAGACGAGCAGATCGAGGCGATCGTGGTCTACCTGCGCACGCTCGAGGAGAACGAGCTCGACGTTCCAGAGTGGCGCTTCCCCCTCGCCCAAGAAGGGCTGTCCGGCAACGAGCTGTTCAACCTGGCCTGCGCCACGTGCCACGGACTCGACCTCTCGGGAGCCGAGGGCATCCCGGCACTGGGTGCGCGTTCGGACGCCTCGGAGGAGACGGATGCGAGGCTGATCGCTCGGATTCGGGAGGGCAAGGACGCCATGCCGAGCTTCGCAGGCAGCTTGACCGACGCCCAGATGCAGCTCATCGTCGACTACCTGCGGGAAGTCCAAGGGCGGTAGCCAAAGGCGTCCCTCACGTCACCAACCCGCGGTGAGACATACGTGCCGATGTGGGCCGGTTGAGAGGGGGTGCGGCGGGGCTTTTCTACTCCGTGTCGCTGATCAGGCCGTCGCTGATGGCCTGATCGTGGTTTCGCCAGATCGCCATTGCGGTATTCATCCGGTAGAAGCCGAGGGTGCTGTAGAAGCGTTCCGCGCCTGGATTGGCGTACAGGATGATCTTCCGGTGGCCCTGTGACAGCTCGATGAGTTTCTCCATGATCGCGGTTCCGAGTCCTCTTCCCCGGTGGTCCGGGTGAACAGCGACGCCGGCGATGTAAGAACAGTCGAGACCGTCAGCCAAGGCGCGACCCACGCCGATGAGGTCACCGTCGCTGTATACGAAACACTTGAATCGGCAGTTTGAAAACACCGTCATCAGATCGCTGGGAGGCATCTCCCCAAGAGGAGCGATCCGGTACAGCCGGTACAACTCGTCCCAATCCACATCGTCGTCGTCGAAGACCCAGGTCTCATCCATCTGCCGTCTCGCTCAGAGCGCCTCGGTTGTGCTGTCGAAGCTAGCCACAGACCGCCGGCCAAGACCGCCACAGACAAACGGCACAGATCTAGCAGGACATAGTCCTGGTGTACCCAGATGGGCGGGTTTCAGCGATGTCCGTCTTGGTAGAAGTGTGCGTCGAAGAGGGTCCTGTAACCGAGGCGTTCGTACACGGGCCGTCCCATGGGTGTGGCATGAAGGACGCCGATGTCGACCTCCCTACCGAGATCATGGGTTGCCAGTGCGGCTGTCATTGCCGATCCGAGACCCCGTCCTCTGGCCTCCTTGACCGTGGCGATGGCGCCAAGCCCGATCGCGCCGGAATCTATCCACGCGGTCCCTACCACCTCGACCGGCCCTCCGTCTACGGAACCGACGAGATGAACCCAGTCGGAGTCGTCATCAAACCGCACCTCACGGTAGGCACCGAGCATCGCCTGAAGGAACTTCGAATACTCACCGAAATGCGCAGCCAACACCGGCGCCAATCTCGTGTCGAGGTCCTCCGCTGAAGTGATCCGATCCAACCGCCAATCACAAGTCGTTCGTGACCTCCGACGAAGTCGCCGCCGCCCCTCACCAAAGCCCTCCCTACGCCGATCCCCACCGCAGGAGAGTCCACCCCACTCGGAGCCCGCGAGCGGTCGGAGGGACATGCCGCCCCCATCCCGCACCCCAAAGAGCAGTTTGCCGCCCCTTGGGCAGCAACCACCGGCCCTGCCTTGCGGCGTCGTTCGGCACGAGGAACACTTCAGGCAGGGGTGGCATCGGACCCCTATCCGATGCCGGCCCTCTGATCAGGGAGTTCTCTGCCCTGATAACCGATTGAACACGGCCTATCAGCTCAAGCTCGGGGTCGGCCCTGACCGTTGTGGTGTCATGCGAGCGGTCATCGTCTGGAGGTCTCCCTGGCCGGCGTCGGTATCCGGGAGAAAACGAAGCGGCGACTATCTCTGATCTGGTGGGGCGGCAAATGAACCCCTCCTAAGGCCGCTTGACCCCAGCGGTTCAATATCAGGCTCGGGGATTCGGTATGTACACCCGACAGATTTCCTGCATGACCGCACAGCTGACATGCGGCCCCGGCAGCTCGGGGACGGTGCCGGTGGTTGGGTGTCAGGACGCGGTGGGCTGGATGACCGCTAGGACCGGAAGGTGGTCGAGGGAGGCCCCGGTTGGGATGACAGCAGCTTCGAGTGTTTGGAGGTCGGGGGTGTGGAAGATCCAGTCGATGCGGTAGGGAAGCCCGGCACTCTCGGTGGTGTAGCCGGGTCCCTCTCCTGACTGCCAGGCGTCGCGGAAGCCTGTCTCGACGACCAGGCGGGTTTGGGCCCAGTGGGGCCGGGCGTTCATGTCCCCTACCAGCACGGTCGCGGGCCGGCCTCCCCAGGCGTCACGAACGACCCCGAATTGGGCTTCGTGCACGGGAAGGAGTTCGGCCTCGGCGGCCGCGTCCGTGAGAGTCGGACTCGAATTGCTCATGAAGTGGGTGTTGATGAACACGAGGTTTCCCTGGCCTGCCACATCGATGGTGGCCTCAACGTAGGACAGCTCCAAGAGCGTGCCGAGAGTCGGGAGCAGACCCGAGGCGGTATTGACGATCGGATAGCGACTGAAGGTTGCGTTGCCCCCGTCTTCTGCCCACGCGTAGGCCGACTCCCAGAGGGGAAGCCGGTGGCCCAGCCACGCTACCAGGTCGGTACTGCCGGTAATCAACCACCCACGAGAGATCTCTTGGATGCCGGCGATGTCAACACCCACGGCTTCGATCTCCCGGGCCACGCCTTCGGGGTCGACGCGGCCCTCGATGTTGATTCCTTGGGCGATGTTGTAGGTCATGACCCGGATTGGGAAACCCACGCCGAGCGGTTCCTCGGCTCGCACGGCCCCGGTCACCAGGTGAGCGAACAGAGCCATCAGCGCTGCAGCTGCGGCCGCAGTAGCCGGAAGAAGGGGGGTCTCCCGCCTCGGGAGATCGTTCCGAAGAAAGAGGCCCGCGGCGATGACCAGGGCCCCGCCGACCAAGGCCACCAGAGGCTGAGAAAAGGGAAGGTCCAACTCGAGGGGGAGGTAGTAGAGCAGCACCAGCACCACGAAGACCATCATTCCGACGCTCAGCAGCGTGGGAGCAGCGAGCGGGCCACCGGCAGATGTCCGCGGCGCTGCCACGCCGGCTAACCAGATCCCGCCCACGGCCAAACCCAGGAAGGCGACAGGAGGGTAAAGCCACCCAGTACCCCCGGAAAGGATTACGACACCGAACACGACCACCCCCGCCGCCACCACAGAGGTGCGGCGGGCCGGCACCCGGGCCGCCAAGACCAGAGCGGTCACGTTCCCAGCACCGATCCAGCCCAGCGTGGCCCAGCTCGGCCAACCGGTCGCGGTGCCCAACCATCCCTGATTCTGGAGGATGAGCATCTGAAGGAAGAGCCACGCT
>CAZKJJ010000253.1:0-4127 GCA_964553055.1 uncultured Acidimicrobiia bacterium | reverse complement strand
ACGCTGGCCACAGTGCAACAGCTTCTTCAAGACCATGGCGGTCGTTGGCGTCAAGCAGGACATCCAGCCTGGCGATCCCCGCCACTCCGGATACTCGGCGACCCTAGAGGAGGTCGTCGACTTCGGCGTGACGACCATCACAACCAACCTCGACGTCGTCTACTTCGTCAGCCCACCAGCAGGCTCTGGCAAGCAGGCAAGCACGACCGGCATGAGCTTCGTCCAGAACAAGGCAAACCCTGGCGATGGGACCATCGACGTCGATCACGGCTACCTGCTGGTGACCCACTCAGGAAACGGCAAGACGGCCGTGGAGGCATCGAAGACCGTGCGTTTCACGCCCGGCACGATGTCCAATGCCACGGGAGCATGGGCGTGCCTGCTCGGCTGGCTCGACACGATGGAGCAGATGAATGAATGCGAGCTCGGCAACTAGGAAGGGACGGACATGAGCGAAGAGAAGGACGAGGTTCAGGAGCTGCTCGACAGCGCTCGAAAGCTCGGCGAGGACCTCAACAGGCTCTGGACGGATTCGATCGCAGACGCATCCTCGTCGTGGAAGGCCATTGCGGACGAGGAAACGGAGTACGGGACCTCACAGGCGATCGCCGACATGGCGAAGGCCTTCGCCCGCAGCGTCAAGGGATGGCGCATCGTCACGGCGTCGCTGCTCTCCTTCGCCGAGGCATCCGAAGACACGTGACGAGCGGAGCAGGCGAGCGCGAGCCATACGCGGACCGCGTCGGTCGCGAGCTCGTCCGCTACGCGCAGCTTCAGCAGCAGGACATCTTCGACGGGCTGCGTGAGACCACGAGACTTGCAGGGGAGCTCTACCAGGACTCCCTGTCCGGAGCGGACGACTCCCGGCTGGCGAACGGGTTGCTCGAGCTCTGGAGCGCAGCCATCCACTACACGGCGGCGACTGCTGCCAACTTCGGCATGCTCATCGCGGGGCTCGGCTACGAGATCAAGACGGGGAAGACCGACACGCTGCGTCCAGAGCGGGTGGTCACGTTCGCCGCTCCACTCGCCCAGGCACCCCTGGTGACCGTGTTTTGGCTGGTCGGCGAGGGAGCCGCCCTCGATCCCAAGCTCGTCACCCTCCGCCAGACCGCGACCCAGCAAGGAACCGCCACCTGGACGATCACCTTCGATCTCTCCCAGATCCGCCGCAGCGGCGTCTACTTCCTCCAGCTCGACACCGGCCAGGGGGTACCGGACCCGGTCGAGCACTACTTCTACCTCGACCCGCATCCGGCCGCACCTTGAAGGCGGCCTCGCCAGGCAAGCGCATCGTCATCCTCGGCGGTGGGGCAGCCGGCATCGCCGCAGCCTGGCGGCTCAGCGACCCGGCGCTCAGGGACCGCATCGAGAGCATCACCGTCTACCAGCGCGGCTGGCGGCTCGGGGGCAAAGGGGCCAGCAGCCGCGGTGTGCACGGCCGCATCGAGGAACACGGGCTCCACGTCTGGCTGGGCTACTACGACAACGCCTTCCGCATGATCCGCGAGATCTACGAGGAGGTCGACTTCGAGCCGGAGTCCCCGATCCAGACCTGGTGGGATCCCAACCGACCAAGCAAGAGCGCGTTCGCTCCCGCAAGCACGATCGGGCTCGAGGAGCGGTTCGGAGGCGAGTGGCACGACTGGGTCGCCACGTTCGGTGAGAACGGGTTGCTGCCAGGCGAGCAGGACGCAAGCTCGAATCCCATGGACCTCGTCTCGTTCATCGAGCGAGCCCTCCGACTGCTTGGCGACTTCTACCTCTCCATGGAGCCGACCGACGCCGATCCCCGACCCTCGCTTGGCGGGTCCCCTCACCCTCCTCCCTCGGACGTCGACGGACTGGTCGTTCGCGCCCTGCAGACCGCCGTGGCGGCTGCCACCGTCCTCTCACACGTCGCCAGAGACGGGCTGTCTGAGCTGAGCTCACGAATCCCTGCTTTCGAAGTCCTGGCATCGGCGTTGGCCCGCCTCAACGACGCCTTTCGGAGGGTATCGATGAGGGAGCGACGGTCACGTCGACTGACCCACCTGGCCGACCTGATCGTCACCACGGTCAGGGGGATCCTCGCGGACGGCCTCCTCACGGATCCGGAGGCGTTCGCCTCATGCAACGACCTGGAGTACAGGGAGTGGATGCGAAAGCACGGCGCCACCGAGGAGACACTCGACTCGCCCCTGGTGCGGGGCGTCTACGACCTGGTGTTCGGCTACCGGGAAGGCGATCCTCACAACGGGCAGGTCGCAGCAGGCCTGGGCATCCTGCTGTCAGGCAAGCTCTTCTTCGACTACAAGGGCGCGATCTTCTGGAAGATGCAGGCGGGCATGGGCGACGTCGTGTTCGCCCCCGCCTATCAGGCCCTCCGCAACCGCGGCGTGCGCTTCGAGTTCTTCCACCGCGTCGACGACCTCGTCCCCTCGGAAGACGGAAGGTCCATCCAGCGGATCGACGGCGGCGTGCAAGTCGGGTTGGCCTCGGATAGCTACGAGCCCTTGGTCGAGGTCAAGGGCCTCCCCTGTTTCCCCGCGGAGCCTCGGCGGGACCTCCTGCGGGTCGAGGGGAGGACACCGGACCGGTTCGACCTCGACGCGATCTGGACGGCCTGGCCAGATGTGGGACGATTCACGCTCGAGGCGGGAAGAGACTTCGACGTCGCCATCCTCGCCATTCCCGTCGGCATGGCACCGTATGTCTGCTCGAAACTGATCGAGAGGAGCCCCCGCTGGAGGGACATGGTCGAGGCGCTCGACACCGTGGCAACCCAGGCCGTTCAGATCTGGCTCTCGGCAGACGTCGAAAGGCTCGGGTGGTCCCATCCGGGGGTGACCATGACGGGGTTCGTCAAGCCATTCGACACGTGGTCCTCGATGGAGCACCTGCTGCCCAAGGAAGACTGGCCGCGCGACAGCAGCCCTCGGACCCTGGGCTACTTCTGCAACACCTTGCCCACCGGGGAACCTCCCCCCGTCGAGGACGTCGACTACCCCCGCCGTGAGCACGACCGTGTCAAGGCGCACGCAATCGAGTTCCTCGACCACCACGTGGCTCACTACTGGCCAGGCGCCGTCGACGAGAAGACGGGACGGTTCAACTGGGATCTGCTCGTCGGTGCCGACGCAGGCCAGGGAAGAGACCGCTTCGACTCACAGTTCTGGACGGCGAACGTCGACCCTTCCGAGCGCTATGTGCAGTCGACGCCCGGCAGCGACCGCCACAGGCTGAGGGCGGACGAGAGCGGCTACGAGAACCTGCTCCTGGCAGGGGACTGGATCAACACGGGCCTCAATGCAGGCTGTGTCGAGGCCGCGGTGATGTCGGGGCTGCAGGCGGCCAACTGCTCCATCGGCGCCGCCCTCGATGATCGCGTCGCAGGGTGGTGGCCGACCGTGCCCCGCGCCGATGGCTAGGTTCCCGACAGATGAGTGACGCGGAGCGACGTTCCTGGGCGGAGGACGCCGTGGAGGCGGCCCGTGTCAGCGCCGAGGCACTGATGAGCGAGGAGGCACAGCAGGCCAGGGAGGACGGCATCCGGATGGCCATCGAGGCGACGGCCCGCCTCGGTGAGATCTTCACGCGGGGAGGACCCTTCGGGAGCATGGAAGGGGTCGACGAGGAGAGCTACCGGCGTTTTCGTGCCGAGACCGAGCGGATGTTCGACGCCTGGGTGGATGTCTTGCGGGCGTCGTTCAATGCCTACATGGACGCCGCGGACAGGGCGCTGACGTACAGGCCTGGTGGAGGGAGACGCAGCGCGACCGACGACGTGAGGCTGTCCCCGATCGTCGCAGGAGAGTCGACGACCGCAACCGTGTGGATCCGGAATCCCACAGACGGCCCCCTCGTCGGCATCGAGCTGCGATGCTCCGATCTGGTTTCGGATGCAGGGGACGTCATCACCCGTGACCAGATCGTCATCGATCCGGAAGCCATCGACCTGGTCGAGCCGAGGGCCACCAGCACAGCCTCGGTGCGGCTCACATCCCGCCGTGACGCCGTCCCTGGCGTCTACCGAGGCTCGATCTCTTCCAACCAGCTGCCAGACGTGACGATCACCGCCCAGATCGTGGCTGGCTCGTCGTGAGGCTCGACCACGGTCGCTCGGCGCGCCCACCGCAGGGCAGATC
>CAZKJJ010000252.1:0-4136 GCA_964553055.1 uncultured Acidimicrobiia bacterium | reverse complement strand
TTCGATGCCGACGTCGCGGAGGGCCATGGCCACAACCTTTATGCCTCTATCGTGACCATCCAGGCCAGGTTTGGCGAGCAAGACTCGCGGCTGCCTCACTGCAGTTCACCGCCGATCATGACGACGCGGCCGTCCAGTTCGAGCACGGCGCCCTTCATGACGCAGTCCAAGTGTGCAACGGCATCGACAATGCCCCCATACGCGATGGAGTTGCCCAAAGCGATATGGGCGGTTCCCTTAGCTGATTCGGTTTCCATCGGAACGGAGCACACGCGTCCGGCTGGATTGAGTCCCATCGACACCTCAGCGATATTGGCCATGCGTGAATCGTTGCAGCGGTCCAACATGGCGGAAAGGCGGTCAGCAAGGCGACCATGTGCTTCCACCATGCGACCATCTTCTATCTCGATGATGACCGGTTCGGGCAGCGGACCCTCTCCCATGAAGAGGAGATCTGCATCGATCACGGCAGTGCCGCGAACCGTCGTCTCGACGGGAGCGGTTCCCGCCTCTACGTCTGGGGGCGCCATGTATGCTCCTGCCGACCGCGCCACACCGTGCAGCACGCGGCCCGGCCGGCCCTGCACAGAGCCCGTGAGATCGGTTCCGGCCGGTGTCGACAAGCGAAAGCGCTGTGCCTCCGTCCAGGCCCGGCCCACTCGCTCCGCCAGGTCCCGAATCTCGTCGAAGTCCACCGTCAGGGGACCTCCATCACGGAACGTGTCCGCGCGCACCCCTGGCATCGCTAGGTAGCGCGCACCGCGCTCCGTCGCCTGTCGACGAGCCTGGCTCGAGCCGATGAAGAGGCTCGTCAGTTCGATAATGGCGTCGGCTTGGAGCATCATCTTGGCGACGGATTCCGGCGGCTCAGAGCCCGGAAGAGATGGTGGAGGGATTCGGATGACAAGCGGTATGGCCACCCTGGCCTCGATCCCTTCACGAAGCCTTTCGACGACCTCCGGATCGGTGCCGTTGTCGGTCAGAAGGATTACCTCTTCTCCTCGGCGCGCCCCGAGGGAGCGGTCCAGGAGGTTGTCAACTGCGGTCTGCATCATCCAAGAGAGCAAGGGCGGCGAAGAGCGCATACGTTCGGGTAGCCTCGTGGATGTCCCTTACTGAGAGATGCTCATTGGGACAGTAGACGGGCTCTCCGCCCGGTCCGAAAATGACTGTCGGAACCTTGTACCCAAAGCTCGCCGTGTCCCCGAGCCAGCCAGCCACCGTGAGAGTCGGGTCCGGAATGCCCTTAACTTCGCGCAGCGCTTCGACCATCAATCGGACGACTTCAGACTCGCGGTCGGCCAGGTAGCTCTTCTTGACGTCGGCGAGTTCCGTCACTGCGCGGAAGTTGCTGTCCCTCTCCTTGGCGGCTCTCAGGCATCGGTCGATCTCGGCCCTGACGACATCGACAGAGACCCCGGGCTGGGGTCGGGCGTCCACGCGTACCACACACTCATCAGGGATCATTGAGGGTCCGCCAGGGGGAAGCCCCCCGTAGATCCGCCCCGGCGACAGGTAGGTCTCGGGTCCGAATAAGGCGCGTACCCACGCCTCAAGAGGGGGGCGAAGGTTCGAGGCCTCCAGTTCGATGACCGCTAGTGCCGCCAGGTAATTGGCGTTGATGGCTTTGTCCTTGTGGCATGTGTGGGCGGAGCGGCCCTCAACGACAACATCGAAGTAGTATCGACCTCGATGTCCGAGGCAGATCTGATTGTCGGTGAGTTCTCCGAGCACGCAGAGGTCGGCCGCGTGCGCATCGAAGTAGGCAATCGATCCGGCTTGATCTCCCATGTGGTCGCTGACCGCCGCGAATGCCGCGACCCCCCCGAGCGGCACCCGAGCTTTCCTGAGTGAAGCCAACGCGGCTACTTGACATGCGAGGGCAGCCTTCATGTCCATGATGCCGTGGCCATAGATCCGGCCGTCCAGCAACTCGCCCGAGAACGGCTCTGCCTCCGTCCACCCTCGGGACACAGGCTTGGTATCCATGTGCCCGGTCAGAAGCACTCTCCGTCCAGGACCGAAGCTCAACTCTCCCAGGGAGTTTGGACGCCTCGGCAGGGCTGGCTGCAGTGAAACGCGCTCGAAGCCGAGGTCCTTCATCACTGAGGCGAGGAAGTCGGCGAGTGGACCCTCCTCCCCGAGGACGCTGGGGATCCGACACACTTGTTGCGTGAGTTCGACTGCCAGCCCCGTATCGACCTCCGGCAGTATGGCCCCGGCGACCTCAGCGACCTCCATTGCGGTTCCTGCGCGGATGTCTTCGCTCATCGTGTGGGGGATATCATATCTTGTATCGCCTCATGCTCATGAGGCGATGGTTGACGTGCACTTGCCAAGCCGGCGGGTCGGAGACCTGAACGCATGTTCGATCCGCGGGTACGTCGCGCGAAGGCGACTCGCGGCTTCGAGAGACCGCGCATGGCGTGGCGAACTCCTTGAGGTCGTCGAGTTTCGTCCCGGCCGGCGGCGGCTGAACGGAGAGGGGAAGGGGCCGTGGCGGCCCATGCGGCGGGCGCCGAGGCCGTTCCCACGGCCCCTTCTTCCTCTTCTTCTAGCAGCCTGGGAGGTACTCGTTTGTGGCAATGGTGGCCGGGTCGACAGGATTCTCCAGCAACCCGTTATCGACCATCCATTGTCCAAACGTAGCCCAGCCCTCGAGGTCGAAGCACCCAAGGGCGAGACCCTTCGGCGAGGTGAGAAGCGGGAGCGTGTCGGGCACCATACCCGCGATCTCCTCGTCCGTGTACTCCGTGTTGTCCATCATCGACTGCATCGAGCCTTCCTCGTCGCCCTGGGCCGCCTCCGTCGCAGCCACCATGGCTGCGAGGAAGCGCCGCACGGCATCCGCGTAAGCCGCGTCGCTTTCGAGCCGTTCACTGTTCGCGACGACGAGTAGCTCGTCGTAGTGCGGGACGCCGAGCTCCTCCATCTTCACGATCGTCGGAGCCGTACCGGTCTCAGCCTCGATGTGAATGCCTTCGATGTTGAAGTAGGCGCCGATAACAGCGTCCACGCTGTTCGATAGGAGTGCCGGAACGAGGTCGAAGCCGACGTTGACACTCGTGACGTCGTCCTCGGCGAGTCCCTCTTGTGCTCGGATCGTGTCAAGCATGGCATCATCAAAAGGGAGCCCGGCGACACCGATAGTGGTTCCCGCTACTGTCTCAGGCCCCTTCACCTTCGAGTCTGCAAGCGCCATGAGTGAGTTGAGTGGCTGCGGCACGAGTGAGCCCACCGCGATCACCGGAAGGTTCTCCTCGGTCGCAAAGAACATGTCTCCCTCGTAGAAGATAGAGAGATCGAACTGGTTCGTCGCCACGAGCTTGAGACCGGCAGTAACGTCTGAGGGCGTCTCGAACTCGACGGTGAGCGCTTGGTCGTCGTAGTAACCGTTGTCAAGCGCGTAGTAGAGTGCCACGTGGTCCGGGTTTGGGAACCAGTCGAGTGCCACTCGGAGCGTTGCGGGCTCTAGAGTCTCGGCGGGCGTCTCGGCGCTCGTCTCCGCGCTCGTCTCAGGGGTGGTGGTTGTTCCCTCTTCCTCGCCGTCTCCGCCGCACGCCGCAAGCAGCAGGGCGCCCGCGACAAGCGCGACGAGTAGCTTCGCCGGCTCTCGACCAACCGTCATCGGAAGACCTCCTTTCCCTCTCCCTCCGTGGAACCAATCCACCTATTGTCAGGCCTACTTCATGGTTTCTCCCCCCCCTCGTGCCCACTGGATGGTGAGGCGCTCGATCAAGGCGACAAGCCCGAACAGGGAAAGGGCGATGACGGTGATAATTATGATGTCGGCGAAGACCAGCTCCGTATCGAGGCGGCCCTTCGCTTGGAGCATGTGCCATCCGAGACCGGAATCTGACCCCGCCCACTCACCAAACACGGCTCCAATCGCCGCGTAAGTCACTCCCACGCGCGTCCCAGTGAATATCTGCGGCAGCGCTGCCGGAAACTCCACTCGTCGAAAGATTCCCAAGCGTGTCGCGTCCAGAGTGAGCATCATGCGTATGTACTCGGGGTCGACGCTGCCCAGCCCATCCACCGTCCCGACGACGATCGGGAAGAAGGTGAAGAGGGCGACCACGGCAACCTTGGGCCAGATTCCGAATCCAAGGATGAGCACAAAGACTGGGGCGAGC
>CAZKJJ010000251.1:0-4142 GCA_964553055.1 uncultured Acidimicrobiia bacterium | reverse complement strand
GTCGCGCATCAGGAAGCTTGGGGAGCGTGAGGATGTCGACGTCGTGATAACGGAAGTCGGCGGCACCGTAGGCGACATCGAGATCCTGCCGTTCCTCGAGGCGATCAGGCAGCTACGGAAAGACGTCGGGAAGGCGAACACCGTCTACATCCACGTGACGCTGGTCCCGTACATCAGCCCGAGCGAAGAGCTCAAGACGAAACCGACGCAGCACTCGGTCGCCGAGCTCCGGAGCAGAGGCATCCAGCCGGACGTGATCGTGCTCAGGAGCGACAGGCCCATCGACGAAGGCGTCAGGAACAAGGTCAGCCTCTTCTGCGATGTCGACGTGGGAGCTGTGGTCAGTGCGCCGGACGCAGACGACATCTACCGCGTTCCCCTCATCCTGAACGCTGAGGGCTTCGACGACGCCGTGTGCACGGCTCTTCGGCTGGAGACGCCTGCCCCCGATCTCGACTCGTGGCGCGCCATGGTCGAGGGAGCAGCCGGGGCTTCGGACAGCGTCACCGTCGGGCTGGTAGGCAAGTACGTTGACCTGCCCGATGCCTACCTCTCGGTCGTCGAGGCGCTGCGGCACGGAGCCTTCGCTGCCGGCGTCCGCCTCGACTTTCGGTGGGTCTCTTCCGACGATCTCGAAGGCCTCCTGGCCACGGCTCAGCTCGATGGCCTGGACGGGATCGTCGTCCCAGGCGGGTTCGGCTATCGGGGCATCGAGGGCAAGGTGACGGCTGCCCGGTATGCCAGGGAGCACATGGTGCCGTACCTGGGTCTCTGCCTCGGCCTTCAGTGCGCGGTCATCGAGCTGGCTCGCTCATCGCTGCAGTATCACGACGCCAACTCGTCGGAGTTCGATCCGACCACGCCGCACCCCGTGATCGACCTCATGGACTCTCAACAGGGCATCTCCGAGATGGGCGGAACGATGCGGCTGGGAATCTACGCAGCAAGGCTGCGGGAAGGCAGCCTTGCCCACAAGCTGTACGGGGAGGACATCATCTATGAGCGACACCGGCATCGGTTCGAGGTCAACAACCGGTATCGGGAGGACCTCGATGCGGCGGGCATGGTGGCCTCCGGCCTCTCGCCTGATGGACTGCTGGTCGAGATCGTGGAGCTGGCGGATCATCCCTTCTTCATCGCCTCACAGTTCCACCCGGAGTTCAAGTCGCGACCCGACGATCCCCATCCTCTGTTTGCAGGTTTCGTGGAGGCGGCCGTAGCTCGCAGCAGAGGCCACATCGATCTCTCAGTGGCGATCACGGAACCGGTGTAGGCGTGGACGAGCAGGCCGCCGCACTGCGGCTGCTCGGATCGAGACACCTGCTTCAGGCCTCCTTCCTGGAAGTCGAGAGGAACCACTACGTCGGAGTGGACGGGACCCACATCGCACGGGTTGTCGTCCGTCATCCCGGCGCCGTCGTCGTGGTCCCTGTGATCGGCCAAGACGTTGTGCTGATTCGCCAACACCGTGTCGCGGTGGCCAAAGACCTCCTAGAGTTGCCTGCTGGGAAGCTCGAGGGCGACGTTCCCGAGGAGGCGGCCAGGCGTGAGTGCGCTGAGGAGATCGGCTACCTCCCGCGCTCACTCACACTCCTGCACACGTTCTACAGCACCCCGGGGTTCAGTGACGAGCGCATGTGGGTATACCTGGCCGAGCGTCTGGAACGGGTTGAGAAGAGACCGCAAGGCGCCGAAGAAGAAGCAGCGGAGATCGTTCGCATGCCACTGAGTGATGCGTTGAGCGCTATCGACCGAGGCGACATCGAGGACGCCAAGTCCCTCGTCGGGCTTCTCTCGGTCGCGAGGAGGAAGAAGCAGTGATCATCGGCGTGCCGCGCGAGGTCAAGCCGGGTGAGCACCGCGTCGCGATCACGCCCACGGGTGTACGCGAGCTGGCCGCGCGTGGTCATCAGGTCCTCGTCCAGGCGGGAGCAGGTGAGGGGTCCGCACTCCAGGACGACGAGTTCGTCGCGCAAGGCGCCAAGATCGTCCCCAGTGCCCAAGATGTGTTCTCCGAGAGCACACTGATCCTGAAGGTGAAGGAACCTCAGCCGGCGGAGCTGGCGCTCCTGGAAGCCCGCCACATCCTCTTCACGTATCTCCATCTCGCCGCCTACCCCCACGTAGCGCAGATGTTGATGGAGCGGGGCGCGACGGCCATCGCCTACGAGACTGTCGAGCTACCGGGCGGTGCCCTGCCACTGCTCGCGCCCATGAGCGAGATCGCAGGTCGGATGGCGACCCAAGCGGGTGCCTACTTCCTGGAACGCGCCCACGGAGGGCGAGGCGTGCTGCTCGGGGGTGTGGCGGGCGTGGCACCTGCCAAGGTGGTCGTGCTCGGTGCTGGCATGGCCGGCACGAACGCGGCGATGATCGCGGCAGGCATGCAGGCGAACGTGGTCGTCATCGACCGTGACGTCACGAAGCTGCGGATGCTCGACTCCCTGTACCGGGGTCATATCGTGACGCTCTCGTCGAGCCGGTTGACCGTGGAGCAGGAAGTCCTCGCAGCGGATCTGGTCGTGGGGGCGGTGTTGGTGGCGGGGGCGAGCACTCCCAAGCTCGTCAGCGAGGACTTGGTTCGATCCATGAGGCAGGGGTCTGTGCTCGTCGACATCTCCATCGACCAAGGTGGGTGCTTCGAGAGCAGCAGGGAAACCACCCACGCCGACCCCACCTATGTGGTGCACGATGTCGTGCACTATGCGGTGGGGAACATCCCAGGGGCCGTGCCGCACACGTCGACGTATGCGCTGACGAACGCCACGCTGCCCTATGTCGTAGCGCTGGCCGACGAAGGGGTAGGTCCCGCGCTTCGTGCCCACCCCGAGCTCTTCAAAGGGCTCAACCTCGTGAGAGGAGCAGTTGTGCACCCCGCGGTCGCAGAGAGCCTTCGATACGAACCGGCTGACCCCGAAGAGGCGCTCGCCTCGCTCAATTTACAGCTCTGGAAGGCATCACCGAGGAGTACCTCGCGGCGCTCAGGGCGGAGCGGGGCCTTGCCCCGAACACCGTAGCGGCCTACAGGCGCGACCTTCGACAGTATCTGTCGTTCCTCGGATCGGAGCTGCCGACACCCGAGAGCGTCGACCGGTTCCTGGCCCACCTCGCTCGACGCAAGCTCGCTGCTGCCACCATTGCCAGGAAGCTGGCAGCCGTACGTGGACTCCATCGGTTCGCGGTGACCGAGGGTCTGTGGGAAGAGGATCCGACTCGTCTGGCCGAATCCCCTGTGCCTCCCAGGCCACTACCGAGAGCCCTGACCGTCTCCGAGGCCGAGGGACTCGTCGAAGCGCCTGACCTGCGGGGCCCTTTGGGCAGGAGGGACCGAGCATTGCTCGAGTTCCTCTATGGGACGGGCGCACGGGTCTCTGAAGCGGTGGGTATCGACACCGAGGACATCGATCTGGACGAGCGAGTCGCCGTCGTGACGGGCAAAGGAGACAAGCAGCGTATCGTGCCCCTCGGGTCAGCCGCCGTTGAGGCGATCAGCTCCTATCTCGATGACCGTCTGGCGTTGCGGCGCCACGGCAGGGACTCAGGGGCTCTGTTCCTGAACGCGCGAGGCGGTCGGCTCACGAGGCAGGGCGTCTGGAAGATCGTCAGGAAGCACGCTGCGAATGCGGGCCTCGACCCCGCACGGGTCTCACCCCATGTGCTTCGCCATTCCGCAGCCACCCACATGCTCGAGGGAGGAGCAGATCTCCGGGTGGTCCAAGAGATCCTGGGTCACGCTAGTATCAGCACCACCCAGATTTACACGCGTGTTTCGCCGCGTCACCTCCGCGAGGTATACGTGGCTTCGCACCCGAGGAGCAGGTACCCGAAGTGACCTCGATCGACACGAACGCGGCCAGGCAGACGCTCACGCAGGAGCGCGACAAGCTCATCCGCCAACTGCGCGACCTCGGTGCCACCGAGGCCGGAGAGCTTCGCGACGACGTTCAGTTCGGCGACGGCTTCGCGGACGCGGGCGCAGCCACCGCCGAACGGACCGAGGTGCTCGGGATCATCGAGACTCTGAAGTCACAGCTCGACTCCGTGAACGGGGCCCTCCTGCAGATCGACCAGGGCCGCTACGGAACCTGCGACAACTGCGGTAGGGACATTCCAGCCGCCAGGCTGGCAGCCAGGCCTGCTTC
>CAZKJJ010000250.1:0-4146 GCA_964553055.1 uncultured Acidimicrobiia bacterium | reverse complement strand
CACCTCGGCCAGGTTGTGCGGGGGGATGTTGGTGGCCATCCCGACGGCGATGCCGGCTGATCCATTGACGAGAAGGGCAGGAAACCTGGCGGGCAACACCGTCGGCTCCATGAGCTCGCCTGAGTAGTTGAGCTCGAAGTCGACGGTGTCCTCACGGATGCCCTCGAGCAGTTGGCTGGAGAGCTCCGCCAGCCGGCACTCCGTGTACCTCGCCGCCCCCGGCGGATGGTCGATGGTCCCGAAGTTCCCCTGCGGAAATACCAACGGATACCTGAGTGCGAAGTCCTGGCCCATCCTCACGAGGGCGTCGTAGATAGGCGCGTCGCTGTGCGGGTGGTAGTTCCCCATGACGTCGCCCACGACCTTCGAGCTCTTCCTGGTGGGACTGCCCGGGCCCATACCCGAATCGAACATCGAGTAGATGATGCGACGCTGCACCGGCTTCAAGCCGTCCCGTACGTCGGGAAGCGCCCTGGCCACGATGACGGACATCGCGTAGTCGAGGAACGACCTCGACATCTCCTCATTGATGTCGATCTCTTGGAGGTGCTCGTCCGTCATATGTCGAGGAATCGGACGTCGTGCGCGTTCTGCTGGATGAACTCCTTGCGGGAGGCAACGTCGTCACCCATCAGGACCGAGAACGTCTCAGCCGCCTGCGCGGCGTCTTCGAGCTCGACCCTGAGGAGGGTTCTCGTCTGTGGGTTCATGGCGGTCTCCCATAGCTCGGAGGCGTTCATCTCCGCCAGGCCTTTGAACCGCGTCGGCGTGACCGACTTCTGCTTCGACTTCTCCCTGAAGGCCTCGAGGGCGAGGTCGTCGGTCAGGTAGAGCACCTCTTTGCCCACCTTGACTCGGTAGAGCGGAGGCTGGGCGACGTACACGTATCCCGCCTCGATCAGACCCCGCAGGTGGCGGAAGAGCAGCGTGAGGAGCAATGTCCGAATGTGGGCGCCGTCCACATCGGCGTCCGTCAGGAGGATCACCTTGTGGTAGCGGCTCTTGCTGATGTCGAAATCCTCCCCAATGCCTGTTCCGACGGCGGTGATGATTCCCTGGACCTCTTCGTTCTGGAGCGCCTTGGCCAGCCGCGCCTTCTCGACGTTGATGATCTTGCCCCTGATCGGGAGAATGGCCTGAATGCTCGACTCGCGGGCCTTGATGGCGGGGCCTGCCGCAGAGTCACCCTCGACGATGAACAGCTCCGATGAGGCAGGATCACGGCTCGAGCAATCGGCCAGTTTGCCAGGCAGGCTCGTCGACTCGAGCAGGCTCTTGCGGCGGGTGAGCTCCCGCGCCTTCCGGGCGGCCATCCTGGCCTTCGAGGCATCGAAGCTCTTCTGGGTGATCCGTCTGCCCTCGGAGCCGTAACGCTCCAGCCACTCGGGAAGCTGCCTGTTCATCACCCGCTCGACGTAGCTGCGAATCTCCGTGTTGCCGAGCTTCGTCTTTGTCTGTCCTTCGAACTGTGGTTGCCTGACCCGGACCGACATCACCGCGGTCAGTCCCTCCCTGACGTCCTCCCCCGTCAGGTTCTCGTCCTTCTCTTTGAGGATGCCCTTTGCCCTGGCGAAGTCGTTGATCGAACGGGTCAGCGCCTTACGGAACCCTTCTTCGTGGGTCCCACCCTCGTGCGTGTTGATGTTGTTGGCGAAGCTGAGAACGGTCTCGTTGTAGGACGTGGTCCACTGCAGGGCCACCTCCAACTCGGCGTCCTCTGACTCGTCCTCGAATGAGACCACGTGAGCGTGCACGGGCTCCCGTACGCCGTTGAGGTGTTGGACGAAGTCCACGAGGCCTCCCTTGTATGCGAAGCGCTCCTCGATGGCCTTGTCCGGCCTCTCGTCCCGAAGTCGGATCTCGAGCCCTCGGTTCAGGAATGCCAACTCACGCAGGCGGGTGGCGATGGTCGAGAGGCTGAACTCTGTCGTCTCGTCGAACGTGGCCGTGGAAGGCCAGAAGGTGATCGTGGTTCCCGTCCTCTTGGCGGGCTTCCCCTTCTTCACGGGCCCGGTCGGCTTCCCAGACGTGAACGTCTGCTCCCACAGGTAGCCGTCTCGGACGACCTGTGCCTCCAGGCGCTTGGAGAGAGCATTGACCACCGAGACACCCACCCCATGAAGGCCTCCAGAGACCGTGTAGGCGCCTGATTCGAACTTTCCACCCGCATGCAGCGTGGTCAACACCGTTGTCAACGCAGACTTCTTGGTCTTGGTGTGAGAGCCGACAGGGATCCCCCGCCCGTTGTCCTTCACCCGCACACCACCATCCTCGAGGAGGGTCACCTCGATGCGCGTGCAATGGCCCGCCATGGCCTCGTCGACCGCGTTGTCCACGACCTCCCAGACGAGATGGTGCAGGCCCCGCGGGCCAGTCGACCCGATGTACATGCTTGGACGACGCTGAACGGCCTCGAGTCCCTCGAGGACGGTTATGTCCTTGGCCTCGTATGAGTCAGATGCGCGCTTTGAGACGGTCACGTAGGTCCTGGGTAGCGGTAGGACAGAGTCGCCGACCACCTGTTCGTGGCGGCCTTACACTCATGTAAGTATAGCTCGGCGGGGCCCCTCTCCCAAGACCAGACCACGGCAAAAGGCCATGTCAAGACCATGAAACAGGCCTCATTCCCGCCTTGCGACGATCCGGACGCTCTGGACCTGCCCTGGCCCGAAACAGAGGTCGATTCGCTCGAGCAGGTCGCCTACCGCATACGAGAGAAGCCGCACGGCGGAGGGGAGCCTCGCTTCGACAACCAGCTCCCGATTCCTGATCCCAAGCGGCTCAGAGTTCCCCGCCCAGGGCAAGCCGGCAATGTCCTCCCAGTTGTCCCTCAGGGCACCGACGACTTCGATTGGGCCGAGGCCCATGCGGGCAAGCTCTCGCTCCAGAGTGGGCTCGAGCCACTGGAGCTCGCTCACCGGATCGCCCCCGGCGTCACCGTCCACCGACGTCCCGCGACCGGCACCTCCTCCTCCCGCGTCGTGGTGATGAACGTCTGACCGTCCGGTAGGACTCCCGCCAAGGCCTTGGCTCGATCCAGGTCGAGCTCGCTGAAGACGTCATCCAAGAGCAGCACCGGCGGCTCCCCTGTGTGCACGACGAGAGCCTGCTGCGAAGCGAGACGCAGCGCCAGCGCAAGGGTTCTCTGTTCGCCCTGGCTGAGATAGGAGCGGGTGTCCCGGCCGTCCAACGACCAGCCAGGGTCGTCTCGGTGGGGACCGACGAGACTGGTCCTGCGGTCCAGGTCGGATCCTCGGGACTCCCTGATGGCACCCAGCAGCTGCTCGGCCAGCTCGTCTGCCGACGCCCCAAAAGGGCCCTCACCCCAGGTCGAGCGGTAGGCAGGGGCCACGGTGACGTCACCTCCGGCCAGCTGTCCGTACACGTCGGAAACGAACGAATTCAGCATCTCGATGGTCCCTGCTCTTCTCCTCAGAACGATGCCACCCGCCTGTGACATCCTGTCGTCCCATGAGTCCAGAAGACGCCGATCCACGTCACGGCCGTATTGTCTGAGGAGGCTGTTTCGTTGCCGCAGTGCCCGCCCGTAATCGCCCAGGTCGCCCAGGGCGGCCGGCCAGATCTGCAGGGTCACCTCGTCGATGAAGGAACGCCTCGCAGCAGGACTGCTCTTGATCACGTCGAGATCGTCAGGGAAGAACAGGACCACGCGCAGGTGCCCGGGCAGCTCGCGGTGACTGCGGACAGCCTTGCCGTTGACCTCGACCCGCCGCCTTCCGGAGCGGGGTACTGACACCGCGATCGTCTCCGCGCTCCCTGCACGCACGACGGAGCAACGCATCACTGCAGACTCGGCACCCTCGCGTACGACAGTCTCATCGCCCAGCCCTCGGAAGGACCGCAGGGCGCTCAGGTAGTAGAGGGCCTCCAGGAAGTTCGTCTTGCCGGCGCCGTTCTTTCCCACGAGCACGTTGATGGCGGGTTCGGGTTCCATACGGCAGGTCTCGTATGAGCGGACGTGGGCCAGCTCGACCCAAGCCACGTGCATTCAGAGGCGCACAGGCATCAACAGGTACAGGAACTCCTCGCTCTCCACTCCCTTGATCACCGCGGGTTTCAGTCCGTCGATCACCTGCATCTCGACCTCGTCACCTTCGGCCACAGACACGCCGTCGCTCAGGTAGC
>CAZKJJ010000249.1:0-4151 GCA_964553055.1 uncultured Acidimicrobiia bacterium | reverse complement strand
GAGTTCGTCGCCGTCAACACCGACGCGCAGGCGTTGCTCATGTCCGACGCGGACGTGAAGCTCGATCTCGGCAGAGACGTCACGAAAGGACTCGGCGCGGGCGCCGACCCGGAAGTCGGGAGAGAGGCGGCGGAGGCGCACCAAGAGGAGCTCGACGAGGTCCTGAAGGGCGCGGACATGGTGTTCATCACCGCTGGAGAGGGGGGTGGAACCGGAACGGGGGCGGCTCCCGTCGTGGCGAGCGTTGCCATGCAACAGGGGGCCCTGACGGTGGGCGTCGTGACGAGACCGTTCGGCTTCGAAGGCCGCAGACGGTCGGTGGCGGCAGAGACGGGCATCCAGGCGCTTCGAGAAGCGGTCGACACGCTGATCGTCATCCCCAACGACCGGCTGCTCGAGCTCGCCGATCCGAAGATGCCGATGTTGGAAGCATTCAACCGGGCAGACGAAGTGCTCTACAACGGCGTCTCGGGCATCTCCGATCTCATCACCACCCCAGGCCTGATCAACGTTGACTTCGCGGACGTGAGGCGGATACTCCAGGGCGCCGGAAGCGCCGTGATGGGGATCGGGCGGGCCTCAGGGGACGACCGAGCTGAGCAGGCTGCATCCAAGGCCATCTCGAGCCCCCTCCTCGAGGCATCGATGGATGGCGCCCGCGGCGTTCTCCTCACGATTTCGGGGCCGCCCGACCTCGCCCTGCACGAGGTGAGCACGGCTGCGTCGCAGGTGGCCGAGCACTGCGATCCGGAGGCGGAGGTCATCTTCGGGGCGGTGATCGACGAGCGCCTGGGCAGCGAGATGATCGTCACGGTCATCGCCGCAGGCTTCGAGGCTCGTCGCAGGCGCGGCGTCGCATCGGGGACGCTGGCCGGGCTGGCTGGAGACGACGACCTGGGGATACCCGCTTTCGTCCAGGGATGATCCGCCCGCCGGGGCTCAGGGGAGGGGCATTCTCATCCGCGGCGGATGGTGACCTGTCGAAGGAAGGCAGCAGCAGAGAAGCGTTCTCGCGCCTGCTCGGCGTCTCGGAAGCGTGGGCAACGGTCACCCAGGTCCACGGAGCGAGCGTCGTCAGGGCCCACAGGCCAGGCGATCTGGGCGAGGGCGACGGGGTGTTCACCACGAAGCGGGGACTGCCCATCGCGGTCTTCGTCGCGGACTGCGTTCCGGTGATCATGGAGGGGAGCAGAGCCGTTGGCGTTGCCCACGCAGGGTGGAGGGGGCTGCTCGCGGGCGTGATCAGGACACTGCTCGAGGCGATGGCCGAAGCAGACGCACCTCCGGTGAGGGCGGCCATCGGTCCATCGATCGGTCCTTGCTGCTACGAGGTGGGTGAAGACGTCGCAGGCAAGTTCCCAGACTTCATGGGACTCACCACGTGGGGCTCGCCGTCCGTCGACCTCGCGGCGGCTGCCTCTGCGCAGCTCGAGGGGTTGGAGTTGGAGAAGGCGCGCCGCTGCACGTACCACGAGGGTTGGTTCTCGCACAGACGGGATGCGACACCGCTGCGACAGGCGGGCGTGGCCTGGGTGCCGTGAGTCTCTCGGAGGTCCGACAACAGCTCTTCGATGCGGCCGAGAGGTCCGGCAGGGACCCTGCCGAGGTGACGATCGTGGCGATCGGCAAGTCGCAGCCCGTCTCGGCGATCCTGGCCGCCTACGAGGAGGGCCACAGGGACTTCGGAGAAAACCGGGCTCAGGAGCTGATCTCCAAGGTGCCGAACCTTCCCTCTGACATACGTTGGCACTTCGTCGGAAGCTTGCAGACGAACAAGGTCCGCCTCGTCCGTCCTGTCGTGAAGCTCCTGCACTCGATGGACAGGGTCTCTCTCGCGGAGGCGTGGGTGAAGGGTCCAGGACTGCCACCTCCCGTGCTCCTCCAGGTGAACATCGGGGCGGAACCGCAGAAGGCGGGCGTGGCGCCTGAGCGGGCACGCGAGCTCCTGGAACGGGTGCTGGACCTCGGCATCGACGTCAGAGGGCTGATGGCGATCCCGCCCATGGGGTCGCAGGAGGAAGCCAGGAAGCACTTCCGGCTACTCAAGGAGCTCCGAGAGAGCCTTGCCTCCGTCTCCTCGCGCCTGGAGGTGCTGTCGATGGGCATGTCGGATGATTTCGTCGTCGCCGTCGAGGAGGGGTCTACGATGGTCCGCGTCGGACGGGCTATCTTTGGCCCAAGGCGAGCGGATGGATGAGATGCCTTCGTTCTGGCAGAAAGCTCAGGAGTACCTAGGACTGGTCGACGAAGACGACCTGGAGGGGTACGAGACCCAGACGGACGTGGCGACAGCCGAGACCGCCAGGCCTGCAGGAAGAAGGGTCGAGCCGCCTGCAACGGCACGTAGAGCCGTCGTCCAAGAGGGGAGGGGCTACGAGCCGACGGTCGTCGTACAAGGATCGGGGGCGGTGGTTCGGCCCGTGGCCTCGATCGACGCGCAATGCGAGATCATCCAAGCCTTCGACTTCGGAGACGCCAAGCTCGTTGCAGACAGGATCAGAGAGCGAACTCCTGTCCTGCTCAACCTGCGCGACACCGATCCTGACATGGTGCGCAGGCTCGTCGACTTCGGCAGCGGGCTCACGTATGCGCTCGACGGCACCATGAGCAAGGTCTCGGAGGGTGTGATCCTGATCCTCCCGCCCAGGATGAGCCTGGGACGTGAGGAGAAGCGGCGCCTGGCGGAGCTCGGCCTCTACTCGCTCTCCGATGCCGGGACCTGACGAAGGGTCGAGCGCTTGACCAGCCTGATCTGCAGCCTGCTCTCGATCTACGTCCTCGTCGTCTTCGCCAGGATCATCCTCGAGTGGATCCAAGTCCCCTCCGACCACCCGGTCGGGAAGCTCAGGGCAGCCCTCTCGATCGTCGTGGACCCACTTCTCCGGCCTCTCCGCGGCATCATCCCGCCGATGCGGGTCGGCATGGCCGCACTCGACTTCTCGCCCCTCATCCTGATCGTCGCGATCACGATCCTGCGCTGGATCATCTGCTAGGACTATTCTCCGCCAGGGAGGAAGGCAGCACACCATGGCTCTGAGTCCATTCGACGTTGAACACAAGACGTTCCGCACGGCGCTGCGCGGCTACGCCGAAGAGGAGGTCGACGAGTTCCTCGACGAGATCGTGGCTTCGCTGCGGGAGCACGAGCAGCGTCTCCGGGAGGCGACCGAGCAGGTGACGGTGCTGGAGAGCGAGCTGGCGGCATCTCGGGAGGCGGAGGCCGCGATTCGCAGGACCTTCATCGCCGCGCAACGTACTGCAGATCAGATGATCGAAGAGGCGCAGATCGAAGCCAAGAAGATCATCGCGGATGCCAAAGACGAGGCAGCCGAGAACCAGGCCGACAGGGAGCGAGCCCGCGAGGAGGCTCAGGCTGAGATCACTGGGATCAGGGCGTCGATCGATGACCTCAAGGGGCGGCTCAGGGCGATCGCAGAAGGGGTCTTCTCGGACGTCGAGGGCATCGAGGCTTCGGTCGAGCAGACCGCTGCGACCTACGACCTGGACCGCGATTTCGACGTGCCTGCGCTCCTGGCCGAGGACGACTCGGAGGACATCGAGTACTACGACGAGGCAGAGTCCGGATCCCCTGAGGAAGAAGTGGAAGCCGCAGAGGCTGAGGAAGAGATGGCAGGTGAGGAATTCGACCTGGACGACGTCGTGGTCGATCTCGACGAGGCGGAGCCTGCCACGCAGCGGTCCCGGCCCAGGAGGCCGTGGGAGCGGGACGCCTCAAGCGACGACTGAGAGAGCGACCGCCACCGGCAGGCCCAGCACCTCGAGTGGATAGTCCTGCGCTTCGATCCTCTCGATGCTGGTTGCGAGCACCTCACCTGCGATCCAGCGGCGGTGGTCAGCAACGGCCCTCGCCAGCTCGGCGGATGGCGAGTCCCATCGGACCTCCACCCTGTCCGTCACCTCGAGTGCTTCGCTGCGCCTGAGCTGCTGCACCCGATTGATGAACTCCCTCGCGAGGCCTTCGGAGACGAGATCCTCGGTCAAGGTCATGTCGAGGGCTACGGAGAGCTGATCCTCGGCGGCCGCGACGAGGCCTGCCTTCGCTTCCCTCGTGACCAGGATGTCATCTGCTGAGATGACGTGGTCGTCGAGGTCGATACTGCCGCCTTCGAGGATCGAGCGGATGGCTCCCT
>CAZKJJ010000248.1:0-4168 GCA_964553055.1 uncultured Acidimicrobiia bacterium | reverse complement strand
ATCACCTCGACGCTCACCTGACCTCCCATGTAGGAGACCTCGACGACCCGGTCGGCGGTCACCTCCCCTCCGCCATCCGGCGTGGTCGAAGGAGCAACGGTCGCCTCGGTGCCGGCGACCGACGCCTCGGTGGTGGAGACTGGCGCCTCGGTGCTGGTCACCACCGGCTCCTCTCCGCCACTCGACGTCGTCGAGGGGGCCACCACCGTCCCGTCGGTGCCGGCGACCTCTCCCCCGCACGCAGCCACCGCCAGCACGAGCATGAGCCCCGCGGCTCTTGCTGTTCTCATCGCCACTGGTCTACCCGGACGGTGGGACTACGCCAAGCTCATCGGTGCCACCTGCGACTTACGGACGGGCCGTAAGACTGCCCGCCTCGGGCGTGTCTCAGCGGTCAGAGGCGGGTGCCGAGCCGCGTCGATGCTGCCAGCTCGAGCGCCCGAACCGCGGCTGCCACGTCCTGGCTCCCGATACCAACAGACTTGAACACGGTGATCGAGGAGCCCGACGGATCTATCGCACCTTCGAGGAGGTCTCCGACAGTCGCATCGGGAGCCTTACCTGCCTGGATCAGATCCCCTGCCTCCGCTGCAGCAGCCTGCCGATCGTCAACGACCACGAACCCGGACAGGATGGTCTCATGGGGAATCTCACACATCTCGGGTGTGAATGCTCCCACCGCGTTGATGTGAGTTCCCTCCCGAACCGAGCTCGGAGCGAACAACGGGTTGGTCGAGGGAGTGGCGCAGCTCACCACGTCAGCCTGCATCACGGCTTCGTCTGCGCTCACTGCCACCTCAGCGCCGATCCTGTTGGCAAGATGGGAAGCCCTGGTGGTCGTCCTGCTCCACACGATCACGCGCTCGATCGGACGGACCGTACGGACCGCTTGGATCTGGTCAGGCGCCATGGCGCCTGCACCCAGCATGGCGAGCGTGGTGGAATCGTCACGAGCGAGCAGATCGGTGGCGAGGCCGGCACCCGCCCCCGTCCGCATCGCGGTCAGCGTTGGCCCGTCGACGATCCCAAGCGGAGCTCCATCCGGGCCGAACACCACCACCACCCCGAAAGGCTTCCCTGGGACCGTGCCCACCACCTTGATTCCGGTGAAGGCACCGACGCGGGCTGGCATGAACAGTGACGTGCCGAGCATGACTCTGGCTGGGACGTCACGATCGTCTCGGAAGGCTTGCCTCATCGCCTCGATGCACTCGGCCATCGAAAGAGCCTTACGGAGCTCCTCTGCATCCAGGTAGCGCATCATTCGGCCTCACCGAGCTCGACCGTTCCGCTCTGCCAGATGTGGAGGCGGTCACCCGTCGCGATCCGCCCGTACAGCTCCTCTGGCACAACGATCACAGGGCATGTCTTCCCGTAGAGCTCATGAGCGACCAGGGACCCGAGCATGATGATCGGGTCCGACTCACGCAGGACCACGGCCACAGGTGCCGTACCCAGGCGGATCGACTCCGCGAGGACAGCGGACGACGAAGACGAGCCGCGCCCGTGTGGCAGCACGAGCACACGGCCGCTCACGACCGCTCCTGACTGGGGATGGTGCCGGTCGATCAGCCGGCCCGTCTCTGGATGCAAGCCTCCCCAGAACGAAAGCGGCTCTTCGAGGACGAGCGCCTCGCCCGTCGCTTCCCCGGCCACCAACGTCGTTGCCTCAGAGGCCACGCCACAGCTCCTCGTCGCGGACGATTCTCCCCTCGATGGACGAGCGGACACACTCGGCTGTGCTGCCGAAGGCGACCTCGACGCCCAGGTTGCCAGGGGCGTAGTAGGCCCACTTCGCCGAGTCGGTCATGACCACCCCATCCAGCCTCCGCAGGATCGGTGTGACGTACGTGCACGTGTCCGTGACGATCTGTACGCCTGCGTCTGCCAGCACTCTGTCCCATCCGTGAGGCTCGATCTGGGAGAGGACATGGCGTCCTGTGTTGACGTAGAACTCGACCTCAGGGTGGACACGCGACCGGGCCAGCAGCGGGAGAAGTGCTGCGAACCCTTCGAAGGACAGGTGTGGTGTCCCGAGCGTGACAGCCCGCAGTCTCCCCCCTCTGGCCGTCGTCAGATCGTCGCGTGCTCGCGCTACCTCCTGCGGACCGACGTGCACCGTGGCCACAGGGTCTCTCCCTGCGAAGGCGGCGGCGAGATCGGGAGCCTCGGGTGTCACGCCGACCGCATGGAAGAGGGCGACGGAGCCAGAGGAAGCAGCGGCGGCGCCAAGAGCCTTGAGCTGATCCTCCGTGGCATCAGGAGGCAGGCCTTCGATGACGGGGATGCGCGTGCCGCTTGCCTTGCCGATCAGGTGCCCGAGCACAGGGAAGAGGACGTCGTGGGCCATCAGGCGCTCGGGTATCCCTTCGAGCTGGAACAGGATCTCGCCGTGTCTAGTACGCGGCCGGTGACGGCGGCGGCGATGTCGATGAAGTCGCCGTACCGATTGGTCCTTGCCCCGAGTACGGAGTTGGCGAACACGATGGCGTTCGACTCAGCCCAGGCAATCTGCTCGCCGGTATGGGGGCGATCCGGCAGCTGGTAGGGAGCGCATGTCCACGTCGGAGATCCGCCCATGTCGACGTAGGCGTCGATCAGCCTGGCAGCCATCGCCCTCGTCTCTTCGTCTCCCCTGTACAGCTCGGGATGAAGGAGGTCGAGCGATGAGATGTTGAGGGTCGTTGGGACAGCCACCTTCGCCCCTCCGTCACGCAGCCGCTCCGCGAACTCCAGCCCTGCGACGCCGTAGAACACACAGCTGTCGATGTGCGCCCGTGTGATGTCGAGCAGTCGCTCGGCGCCCATCGCCTCGGCCACCCTGGTCACCAGCGTCATGGCGAGGCGCGGCCCATCGCCTTCGCTCCCACGCAGGAAGGCCTGGTCGCGGTCGTTGAGCGCCAGCGTCGCCACGGCGGTGAGGATATCCCCGTGGCTTCGACTCTTGACTAGTCAGCTCGTGAGCAGCAGGAATCGCTCTTAACAGGACTGTGTCGCGGGAGAAGAATGGCGGTGAGACTGTTGGAGGGGAGGGGGGACGTGGTGAGCCTCTGGTGCGAGGTCTGCGACATCAAGGTCGCAGCAACGATCCTGGACGGGCGGTACCTGTGCGGAGCCTGTGGGCTCAAGGTGTTGCAGCGTGTGTCTGATCAGAAAGCCGACCCACCCGGTCACATCGATCTGCGTGAGCTCCCGGTCGACCCGGGGCCCTGGGACCTGCCCTGGGACCTGCCGTCGGACCCTGACTGAGCCACGCCGACGCTCAGGTCACCTCGGGCCCCTCACCTGAAGCTTCGGACTGAAGGCCTGGGATCGGCTCGCCTCGGGACGTGGTCGCCTCGGAGAAGAGCTGCGAGAGCCGCCTTGTGAGCCTGCCAGGGGACCCCGTTCCGATCACCCTTCCGTCGACCTCCACCACAGTGGCGAGCTCACCCATCGTGCCTGTCGTGAACACCTCATCCGCGCTGTAGACCTCCGCCAGCGACACGTTTCGCTCTTCGAGGGGGATGCCCTCCTCGGCTGCCAACTCAAGAACGATGCCCCTCGTGATGCCCGGAAGGCACGCATCGGCTCTCGGTGTGGCGAGCCTGCCCACCTTCACGATGAAGACGTTGGTGGCGTTCGTCTCCGCCACGAAACCGTTGAGATCGAGCATGAGCGCATCGTCGGCGCCTGCGGCGTCCGCCTCGATCTTGGCCAGGATGTTGTTGATCAGGTTGTTGTGGTGGATCTTCGAGTCGAGCGTGGAGGGCGAGTTCCTCCTGATAGCGGACGTGACGAGCCGGATGCCCTGCTTGTCGTACACAGGTTGCTTCCACTCCGCCAGCACGATCAGCGTCGATCCTGCCCTGTTGAACGAAGGGCTCATCCCAGAGGTGACCTTCGGTCCTCGGGTGAGCGTCAGCCTGACGTGCACGCCATCTCGCATCGAGTTGGCGGCGAGCGTCCGGAAGAGCGCTTCCTTGATGTCCTCGGCTGGGGGAATGTCCGAGAAGGCCATGGCCTTCGCCGAGTCCGTGAGGCGGCGCAGGTGGGCGTCGAGGGCGAACACCCTTCCGTCGTATACGCGCAGGCCCTCCCAAACGGCGTCGCCTCCCTGGACGACGCTGTCGAACACCGAGACCTTCGCGGCGTCCGTCCCACCCACCGCGAGCAACCCCGTCACGAG
>CAZKJJ010000247.1:0-4183 GCA_964553055.1 uncultured Acidimicrobiia bacterium | reverse complement strand
ACACTGACCTTCACGGTCTGGCCTTCCACTGCAGCCACGTGAGCAGTCCGTTCACTGACAGGGCGATGACCAGCAGGACTATGCCGAGGGCGACGGCTTCCGGGAAGTGGGCCTGTCTCGACTCCTGGACGATCGCCGTCGTCAGAACCCGCGTCTCTCCTCTGATGTTGCCTCCGACGATGAGGACCGCTCCCACCTCCGCGACCACCCTCCCAAAGGCGGCTGCCACAGCCGCCCAGACGCCTGCCCTGGCCTCCCTCACCGCGAGGTAGGCGCCCCTCAGCCTTCCGAGTCGCAGCGCGGTCAGTTGCTCGTGGGCCTCAGAGGGCAGCGCCTGGATCGAAGCTGCCGTGATCCCCGCAGCGATGGGGATTGCCAGCAAGGTCTGCGCCATCACCATGGCGGCAGGTGTGAACAGAATCCCCCACGAGCCCAGTGGCCCTGACCGCCAGAGCAGCAGGAGGAGGAGCAGACCCGCCAGAACCGGCGGGAAGCCCATCCCTGTGTTCACGAGGACGAGGAGCGGTCCTCGTCCTCGGAACCGCCCAACGCCGAGTGAGGCCCCCAAGGGAATCCCCACCGCGCAGCCGAGCACGGTGGCAGTGCCGGAAACGAGGAGTGTCAGACCGGTGATCGCTCCGATCTCTCCTCCGAACGAGGTCAGGATGTCAAAGGCTTCCGAGAAGACCTCGTTGATGAAGCCCATCCGTCAGGAGATGAAGAAGTACCAGATCAACAATCCCACACCGATGATGGCTGCCACGAGCGCCAGCTTGAAGACCTTCCTGAACACCCAGAACAGGGCCAGGCCCCCGCCGACGATCGCCAGGATCAAGAGCAGACTGTCCATCGCGAGCGGAGCCTAGCGGGCCCCGGCAGGCCCTAGCCGTCTGCCAGGAGCTGAGGCTCGAGATGATCGACCGTCATGTCTGCAGCCTCCAGGGCCTCAGTGGGATAGCCGCCTCGCGCCACCGCGATGACTCGCATGCCTGCCGCCTTGGCGGCGGCGACACCTGCGGGTGAGTCCTCGACAGCGAGGCACGTCGAGGGTTCGACACCGAGCCTCGCTGCCGCCTCGAGGTAGAGGTCAGGCGCCGGCTTTCCCCTCTCGACCTCGTCACCTGCGACGGTCACGTCGACGAGTCCGTCCAGTCCCGTCCTCCGCAGGGCCGCGTCGAGGCGCTCCCTGGGGCTGCTCGAGGCAACGGCGACAGGGGTCCTCCCCTCACGCAGGCGTGCGAGAGAGGCGAGGGCGTCCTCGAAGGCCTCGAGATGTGCCTCGAAGCGTCTGTGGACTGCCTCTGCGAGGCTCGGCCAGAACTCCTCGTACGGGGGCAGCTCTCCCTTCGATGCGAAGGTCTCGTAGGCGTCTTCCTCGGTTCTGCCTGTCAGCTCCGCGACCTCCTGTTCGCTGACCTCGATCCCGTACGGCTCGAGGACCGAGCGCCACGCGTCCCATGCGAGGGCCTCGGAATCGACGAGGACGCCGTCGCAGTCGAAGACGACGGCCTGGGGCATCAGGAGATGCGCTCTCGAAGCAGAGCGGTGACGGCCTTGGGATCTGCTCTGCCTGCTGTAGCCCGCATGACCAACCCGACGAAGAACCCGACGAGCCGTTCCTCCCCTCCCTCGAGCCTTGCGAATTCCTCGGGGTGGTCCGATATCACCCGATCGACGGCCTCGACGAGCTCGTCTCCCTCGGACAGCTGGATGAGGTCGTGTTCCCGAGCCACATCGAGGGGGTCCCCTCCCTCCTGTGCGACGAGCGCCAGAACCTCCTTGGCGGCCGTGGCTGAGAGCTTCCCCTCCGAGACCAGCCCCACCAGCCGTGCCAGTCGCGCTCCGTCGAGGTGGGTGTCGGCAGCCTCGAGCTCCTCCCTCCTCAGGTACCCGGTGACCTCACCGGTCAGCCAGTTGGCGACGACGCCAGGATCGGCTCCTCGCTCGACGGCTTCCGTCAGCCATCCGACCAGCACCGGGTCCGATCGAATGAGGGTGTTCGCCTGTCCCGAGTCGAGCCCGAGCGACCTCAGCCGTTCCCTCCGCTGGAAAGGCAACTCGGGAAGAGCCGCTCTCGCCCTGCTGATCCACTCTTCATCGATGGCGATGGGAACGAGATCGGGCTCTGGGAAGTACCGATAGTCGGAGCTCTCCTCCTTGCTCCGCATGCCGTGCGTCAGCCCCTCCTCCTCGTCCCAGTGCCTGGTCTCCTGCACGACCGCCTGATCCGCTGTGAGCAGACGGACCTGGCGCTCGATCTCGTAGCCGATCGCCTGCTCGAGAGAGCGGAACGAGTTCATGTTCTTGACCTCGACCTTCACGCCGTACGGTTCCTCCTCCTCCGCCCGGACTGACACGTTGGCGTCGAAGCGGAGACTGCCTTCTTCGAGCTTCACGTCCGAGACGCCGAGCGTGAGGAGCACGTCCCGCAGCTCGGTGGCGTACTGCCGGGCCTCCTCAGGCGATCTGAGGTCTGGCTCGGTGACGATCTCGACGAGAGGGACCCCCGCCCTGTTGAAGTCCAACAGCGTGTACTCAGCGCCGTGGATCCTTCCACCGTGGCCGACGTGAAGGCTCTTGCCTGTGTCCTCCTCCATGTGGACCCGATTGATGCGCACCGTGTGAGGGCCCTTCTCGGTCTCCAAGGTGTAGGCGCCTTCCTGGAAGACCGGGATGTCGTACTGAGAGATCTGGTAGTTCTTCGGCATGTCCGCGTAGAAGTAGTTCTTCCTGTGGAAGATCGACCGCCCGTTGAGCCTGCAGCCGAGCGCAAGGCCGATGGCGATGATTCGCTCGATGGCGGCCCTGTTTGGCACCGGCAGAGCCCCTGGCAGACCGAGACACACAGGACACACGTTCGTGTTGGGGGGATCTCCGAATCGCGCTGAGCATCCACAGAACATCTTCGAGGCAGTGTTGAGCTCGACGTGCGTCTCGACGCCAACCGTGGCGACGTAGCTCATGCAGCCTCCGCGAGCGGTGGACGAGCTCCGAAGTCGGCGAGCACCTCGACGGACCGGGCAGCGCGGAACATGACGGGCTCGCCAAGCGCGGGCGCCATGACCTGAAACCCGATCGGAAGCCGCTGCTCATCCAGCCCGATGGGCACGGAGATGGCTGGCTGTCCCGACAGGTTGGAGGGGATGGTGCAGATGTCGCTCAGGTACATGGCGAGGGGGTCTGCGGTGCGCGCCCCGAGCTCGAACGCTGTCGTCGGGCTCGTCGGGGAGACGAGCACGTCGACGTCTCGGTAGGCCCGTTCGAAGTCCTGTATGACGAGGGTTCTCACCCGTTGCGCCTGGCCGTAGAACGCGTCGTAGTAGCCGGCGGAGAGGGCATATGTCCCGAGCAGGATGCGCCTCGTGACCTCCTGGCCGAAGCCTTCTGCCCTCGTTCTGCCCATCATCGCCTCCACCGATGGGCCTGCGAGACGCAGGCCGTACCGGACTCCGTCGAAGCGAGCCAGGTTGGCAGAGCACTCCGCAGGGGCTATCAGGTAGTAGGCGGAGAGAGCGTGGGCGGTGGCGGGCAGCGATACCTCCGTGACGTGTGCCCCTGCGCCCGAGAGCCTGCTGACCATGTCGTCGAACGACTCCTTGACGCCTCGGGCTATCCCCTCCCCTGACAGCTCCGCGACGACACCTATGCGGAGGCCACCGACGCCTGCCTCGAGACCGGCCCGCAAGTCCGCAACGTCGCCCGGATAGGACGTGGCATCACAGGGATCGTGGCCGACAACGGCCTCGAGGAGTGTGACGGCGTCAGGTACGGTCCTCGTGAGAGGTCCGATCTGATCGAGTGAAGAGGCGAACGCCACGAGCCCATAGCGTGACACCAGTCCGTAGGTCGGCTTCATGCCCACCACTCCGGACAAGGCCGCCGGCTGCCGGATCGAGCCTCCAGTGTCTGACCCGAGCGCGGCGAGCGCGCTGCCGACCGAGACGGCAGCCGCCGACCCTCCCGAGGAACCGCCAGGGACCCGCGAGGGGTCCCACGGATTCCGCGTCGGACCGTAGGCGGAGTTCTCCGTCGAGGATCCCATGGCGAACTCGTCGAGGTTGGCCTTGCCCAGAATGACCGCGCCTGCTTCTCGAAGCCTCTTCACGACCGTGGCGTCGTAGGGCGGCACGTAGCCCTCCAGAATCTGCGACCCGCATGTGGTCGCCAACCCCTTGGTGGTCAT
>CAZKJJ010000246.1:0-4203 GCA_964553055.1 uncultured Acidimicrobiia bacterium | reverse complement strand
GTCACCTTCTTCGGAGGTGATCGACTGGAGCGGACCGTCTACCCGCGGGAGGGTTTCGACTTCGTGGGATTCGAGCTGCGGGGCCTCCAGAGGAGCCTGTCCCTCAGGAACGCGACCTTGCCCCTGGTCGTGAGGTCGGCCGCAGCCGGGATGTACGAGGAGCTGCTGAGACGCGAGGCGCACGTGGCGTTGGCGATGGGGAGCTACGTCACCGTCCCGATGGGGTGGGCCGCCAGGAAGGCCGGCATACCGTTCTTCCTGCAGGAGCAGAACGCGTCCCCTGGACTCGCCAATCGGATCATGGCGAGATGGGCAGAGGGCTCCTTCGTCTCGTTTCCCGAGACCGCCCTGCCGAAGGCCATCGACGTCGGGAACCCCGTCCGCAGGCGTTTCACCACGTTCTCGAGGGAGAGGCAACGTCAGGCAGCGCTCGACCGATATGGGCTCTCGGGCGACCTCTGTACGGTCGGCGTCGTAGGGGGGAGCCTCGGTGCCGGCGCCTTGAACGATGCGGCCGCAACTCTCTCGGAGTCGCTCGGCGACGCCGTTCAGCTTCTCCATGTATGTGGCACCGACCATCTCGATGGCGTCAGGGCCGCCGCGAGAGCGGCAGTCACGGTCTGGATCGTCGTCGGGTTCGAAGACGAGATGCAGTTCGTGTACGCCGCCTCTGATCTCGTCGTGGCGCGGGGAGGGGGGATCGTCGCCGAGTTGCTCGCCACCCACACGCCTGCCGTCCTCGTTCCCGGCAGCTTCGGCTCCGCAGGACACCAGGACGCCAATGCGCGTGCTGCCGAGAGGGCAGGCGCCGCGGTGGTCGTGCCGCAGGGAGAGCTGGCGCGGCTCCCTGAGGTCGTCCGCGGGCTCTGCGAGCACCCGGACCGTCTCGCTGCCATGAGCGCAGCCGCCGAGAGGGCCGCGAAACCACAGGCGGCGACCAGGGTCGCAGCCATACTCATGGGGCGTCATGGCTGAATTGGAGCGCTTTCGAAGGATTCACGTGGTGGGTGCTGCGGGCGCAGGGATGTCTGCCCTCGCCAAGATCCTGAGCCAGATGGATCACGTCGTGACGGGGTCCGACATCAAGTTCGGCGAGCCACTTCACGACCTCCAGGATCTCGGGCTGGATGTCTGGCAAGGCTCACGACCTGAGCGCATGGCAGGCGTTGACCTCGTGGTGGCGTCTTCAGCCGTCCCCGACCGGGAACCCGAGCTGGTAGCTGCGAAGAGTGCAGGGATCGACGTGTGGCGAAGGCCGCGCCTCCTTCTGGCGTTGACCGAGCTCATGCCGACGATCGGGGCCACAGGAACCCACGGAAAGACGACGACCTCGGCGATGTTGGTCTCCTCCCTTGCTGCTGTGGGAAGGGCGCCCTCGTTCGTGGTGGGCGGCAGGCTCAACGACCAGGGAACCAACGGCGCCCTTCGGGACCGCGACCTGCTGGTGCTCGAAATCGACGAGGCGTTCGGGACCTTCCTCGGCCTCCAGCTCTCAGGTCTCGTCGTCACCAACGTCGAAGCGGACCATCTCGACTTCTACGGGACGTCGGAGAGACTCGAGGATGCATTCGCCGAGGTGGTCGAGTCCGTTGCAGGTCCCGTGGTCGTCTGTGGGGACGATGTGGGGGGGAGGAGGCTTCTGTCACGCACGGGTCGGATCAGCTACGGCACGTCTCCCGAAGCCGATTGGCGCCTCACGGAGGTCGAGGACGGAGCAGAGGGTGTGCGGTTCCTCCTGTCGGGATCGGTCCGCGTGACGGTGCCGACGCCTGGGCTCCATGTGGCGCTGAACGCCGCAGGAGCGCTCGCTCTCCTCGGCGAGTTGGGCATGGACGTGGAGAAGGCTTCACATGGACTCGCCGCCTATGCAGGGGTCCACAGACGTTACGAACCCCGAGGGACGGTGAGCGGCGTGACGATCGTCGATGACTACGCCCATCATCCGACCGAGGTCGCAGCCACCCTGGAAGCTGCCAGGCATGGGAGCTGGAACCGTATCTGGGCGGTGTTCCAGCCGCACCGGTACTCCAGGACCGCGGAGCTGGCTGAGGAACTCGGCCGGTCGCTGGGAGGCGCTGACCGCATCGTGGTCACGGACGTCTACGCCGCGGGCGAGAGTCCCATACCTGGTGTGACAGGAGCCATGGTGGCGGAGGCGGCCGAGTCTGTGGCCGCCGAGGTCAGCTACGTGCCGCACAGGGCGGATCTCGCAGGCTTCCTGTCGAGCCGCGTGCTGCCGGGAGACTTGGTCATGTCGCTCGGGGCCGGCGACATCACCCTGTTGGGGGACGAGCTCGCCCGGTTGCTGGCGGAAGCGGTATGAGCGCCCAGGCGATCGACCGGCTCGTCGAGACAGGCCTCGTGTCTGAGGACGTCCCGCTGGCTCCTCTCGTGACGTACAGGGTCGGGGGCCATGCCAGGTACTTCGCCGAGGTCCTCGATCTCCAGTCGTTGATCGAGGTGGCCGAGACCCTCCGCTCTGATCCGAGACCGGTGCTGGTGCTCGGCAGGGGGAGCAATGTGGTCGTCTCGGACCAGGGCTTCGTTGGGCTGGTCATCCGGCTGGCTGGTGAGTTCATAGGAGCTGCGGTGCACCAGGACGGATCGGTCCATGCGGGCGGGGGGGCACCTCTGCCTGCGGTGGCGAGGCTGGCCGCGAGGGCGGACAGGGGAGGCCTCGAGTTCCTGGTGGGAATCCCAGGCACCGTGGGGGGTGCGGTACGTCAGAACGCAGGATGTCACGGCTCGGAGATGGTGGACGTCTTGGCTTGGGTGGAGCTGGTGGACCTGAGCTCCTGCCAGGTCGTTCGTCGCGATCCATCAGAACTCGAGCTGGGGTACAGGAGGAGCAACCTCCGGCAGACGCATGTGGTGACGAGCGTCGGCCTGAGGACAACAGCCCGCCCACGTCGAGAGTCCGAGCATCTGATGCGGGAGATCACCACGTGGCGACGCCTGCACCAGCCGGGAGGGACGCACAACGCGGGCAGTGTGTTCAAGAACCCCGAGGGAGATGCCGCCGGTCGCATCATCGACGAGCTGGGCCTGAAGGGCTTCCGCGTTGGCAGGGTGGCTGTCTCCGAGAAACATGCGAACTTCTTCGTCGCCGAGGAGGGGGCAACGGCGCAGGAGGTGTTCGAGCTCGTGACCGCCGTCAGGGAGAAGGTGCGCGCAGCCAGTGGGGTCGATCTGGTGCCTGAGATCGGATTCGTCGGCGACTTCTCCGAGGGGATCCCCGATGACGCTTGACATGGACCCCAGGCTCGTCGAGCGGCGCAAGGAGGTCAGGGAGCAGTCGGCGCGAGGAGCCATCCGCAAGCTGCTGTGGCTGCTCGCCTCGGCAGCCGTGGTGGGCGCTGCTCTCTGGCTGGTGCAATCTCCATTCCTCTCCATCTCACAGCTGGTCGTGCACGGCGCCAAAGCAGCTCGGGTGGCGTCCATCCTCAGCGAAGAGGGGGTTGCCCTCGGCAGACCTCTGCTGACCGTCCGCCCCGGCAGGGTGGAGGCCGCCCTCGAAGCAGATCCCTGGATCTCACAGGCGAGCGTGTCACTCGTGTTCCCCGACACGGTGGAGATCGACGTGCGGGAACGGGAGGCGGCGGCATGGCTGGTGGGGACGCCCGGGGGCTTGGTGGCGTCCGACGGGGTGGTGCTCACGGAAGGGGGCACCCGGTCGCAGACCGACCACGTGATCGATCTCGACACGGATCTGGGCGCTCCCGGGGAGCTGCATCCGGACCCCCGCGTCATGGGGGCCGTTACCTTCCTGAGCGGACTCGGAGCTCGAGCTCCCAGCCCCGTGACGGTCACAGAGCAAGCAGGCGAGCTCTGGGCCGACCTGGGCTCCGTTCGAGCCCGCCTGGGCAGGCCGACCGGGATGGAGGCGAAAGCCGCGGCGTTGCTCGCCACCCTCGAAGCAGGAGTCGGCGAAGGCTCCATCATCGTCCTGATCGCCCCGACCCGCCCTTCGGTGATCGAGCCCTGACCCGACAGCTGCGGTGAGCTGCCGGCGCCCTCGCCCCGAGGCCTGAGGCTCAACCTCAAGTAGAGGCTTACCCCGATAGCCTTTACGAAGCCTCGACCTTGTGTCAAGCTTCAGGCGAATGACCGAGCCACAGAACTACCTGGCCGTCATCAAGGTCGTGGGTGTCGGAGGCGGCGGCGTCAACGCGGTGAACCGGATGATCGAGGCCGGTCTGCGGG
>CAZKJJ010000245.1:0-4221 GCA_964553055.1 uncultured Acidimicrobiia bacterium | reverse complement strand
GGCCACACAGCCAGCGTGGAAAACGGATTCGGAGTGGTCAGCAAAGGAGACAAGTACACAACGGTGATTCCAAACGTGAAGATCTATAACGCAGCCGGCGCCCCAGCCGACTGCGCCTTCTCGCTGCTGCTCACATTCGACGATCCGGATAGCTAGGCCCAAGACAGGCTTCGGCATGTCTCCTTTCGGCGGTCTGTCCGTAAGGTTTCCTTCCGGGCATCCGTGACCCTTGTCGAAGTACCCATGGCTTCGACCTTCCCACGAGGGACCTGAGTAGGTTCCGAGTCCTTCCAACCCGGAGGGAAAAGTAACGTTCAAGGTCACTATTTCGACGCGCACCGCTCTCGTGCTGCCGGTGCTGGCTATTCCAGGTAACGGCTTTGGCCACTCGCGTGTTCTGGACGTGAGCGATCACGGTGGGGGAGGTGAGTCACAGACCCGAACGACGGGCGAATGGCTCTAGCTGGCATGGGCCAGAGCTAGGCGGGTCGGGCGGCCAACAGGCCGCGCCGGTCTCATTCAACAGCGCTTGCAGATTCGATCCTTGTTCGTCGAGAACGCCCCGAATGTCCTCACCGTTCGTAATGATCCGGGTAAAGGTATCTCGGAAGATCTGGTCGATCTCGTCTTCACGCTCACCGAGCCCCACTGGGAGCAAGGCAGGTAGGGCCTCGGGTGATGATGACTGCTTTGCCACCGCCTGGGCCTGGATCTGCAGGCTGACCGATCCGGTGCCAAGCGTGGCTGATGCCGCGGGGAAAAAGCCGATGGCATTGGTGATGGCGATCTGGCTCTCGTCCGCGAGCAAGTACTTCACCATCTCGATCGCGCCATGCCTATTTGGGGCGTTCTTGGGCACGCCGACGCCCACGATCACGGGCATGAAGCCAAGTCCGTGTGGACCGATCGGGGCCGGGAACGCAATGAAGTCATCAGGTCGCTGTTCGTACGCCTCCTTGAGACGGACCTGGTGATCGAACGCCACCCACACTTCCTCCGAGAGAAGAGGCTCGTCCATTGACGAGTACGTGGCTGCCTCAGGGTTCACATACAACCAGAGGTCACGAACGAACTCCCACAGTGCCACGGCGTCAGCGGACTGGAACCTGGACACCATTCCACCGGTGAATGAAGGGTAGACATAGCCCTCCAAGAACCGGTTCAACAGCCCATCGTCCGCTGCCGGGAACCCGAGCCTTCGGGCTCCAGTGGCGTCTCGCATGTTCTTCCCCCAATCGCGCAGCTGCTCCCAGGTCATCGCTTCCACATCGGCACCCTCCGGTAGGTACGGGAGCGCTCGCTTGTTGGCACCCATGAAGTAGGTCGCCTGGAAGACGGGGATGTAGTACTGGCGGCTGGTCCCCAGCTTCCCGAGATCCAAGAACGTCTTGGGGATCCCAGCCGCCGCCAGCTCGGCCGCAACCTCAGATAGGTCCAGCAACGTGTCGGTCTCTCTGAGCGTCGGATACGTGCCGTGAAGGGCAATGACTACATCGACGCTGCCCCGTTCTGCCTGGGCCTCTGCCGCGATACGTTCCAGAAGCCGATCCGGACCGCCCGCACGTACGAATTCGGATTGGCCGTTGAAGCCGGCAAGAACCTCGTTTCGCATCCGCTCGGCTTCTTCCGGAGGCTCAGCCTGGGTCGACAGGATGGTCACCGTGCCGAAGTCCCCAGGCTGCCTCACCGCGAGGAGAGTTCCCAGGCCAACAAGTAGCAACGCAAGCGCGGCCGCAGCTATTAGCCCAGTGCGCCGACGCCCCAGCCAGTCCCATCGGGCGGGTGGCTCCTGGAGCACCTCGAAGATTCGCTGCCGCACGGCCACATCGCGGAGCCGACGCTCGCCCAAGTCACGGAGATGCCAATCATCGGGAAGGCTGTACCGCAACAGATCAGCAGTGATGTGCGACGCCAGGATTTGACCGCCGCGAGCCACGGCCAGGATCCGCGAGGCACGATTCAACGGCGGTCCGTAATAGTCGCCATCCCGCACCTCCGCCAGGCCAGTATCAAGCGCCATTCGGACCCGCAACGCCCCAGTGCCGCCCCAATCGGCATCACGAAGCAGCGTCTGAGCGTCGCCTGCGGCCAGTGCTGCAGCCAGCGGGTCTGGGAACGCTACCGAAAACGAGTCGCCACCCCTGGCAAACACATGGCCGCCGCGAGCCGATACTGCTCTCGAAAGCAGATCGTCATGCTGCGCCACTGCGGCCTTCATGTCCTCCGGGTATTCCTGCCACAGTCGCGTCGAGCCCTCTATGTCCGTGAACAGGAACGTGACCGTGCCCGTCGGAAAGCCGACCATCGGCGACACAATATCTGCCCTGCCTGCCGCGGCGGATCATCAACCCCGCGGCGGGACGAACCCTCTTCACGAATCACGTTGTCGTCGAGGTCGATAGTGGAGACAGCCCGCGCTGGTGTATACATCCTGTATCCCCGACGTTGACCCTTCCCCGAGAGCCTCCGAGTTCCGTTGGCTCCCCTGGGCACTCGCAAGATTCGGTGAGACACCTAGAGGGTTCTTTGGCTCTCTGGCCGCGCGTTCTAGATCGAACCCGCCACGGATGAGCTTCAGTCGGGGACGAGTATCTCGCTGGCCGTCGCCCATCGATCCGGTGCGAGGATGATCGCATTCGCGGGAGTCTGGTCAACCTCCGAGTACTGGACCACGGTCACGGGGGCATCGAGGAATTGCTGATAATGCCAGGCGGGCTCGGTGTCCGAGCTGAACGAATACTGGCCACGACTACCCACCAAGTCGGTGGCTGCGAGAGCCGCGGCGACGTCGTCGGCCTCGGTGGAGCCGGCCCGCTGAATCGCGTCAGCTACAAGCGTTACGGTGTCGTATGAGGCGAATCCACCCGATGCGATGCCGCCGTCAGGCGCGCCGAGCTTCGTCGCCAGCGCTGTTGCGACGTCATTCCATTGATCTATCGGTACCACGAGGTGCTCTGCAATCACGTAGCGGCCGCAAGAACCCACCTGATCCCAGAACGTGGTGGTAACGCCTGTCGCCGCCCCTACGTAAAGTGCGGTGCTCGACGACGGTGCCTGTCCGTTCGCGCAGACCGCGTTGATGACGGGATATACGGTGTCGGAGGCGATCAACATCATCACGAGATCGTGGCTGCCATTTGCGATTCGGCCAACCACGTCGTCGATGTCGATGTCTGCTGCATCCACGTCGATGATGGTCACGGCCGCGCCTTGCGACGTGAGGGCGTCCCGGATGAGTGCCGATGCCTCGGTTCCGAACGCCGTGGTCTCGGCAACGATGACCACGTCGTCGAACTCCGCTGACCCGAGCCATGCACCGACGGCTTCGTAGATCAGCGAATTCACCGGTGCGATACGAAATACTTCGGCGTATTGCGCCGCCGTGATCTCGTCCGCCCACGCATCAGCGATCACGAAGGGAACACCACGATCATGAGCGACCTCGATCTGAGCGACAGCGACGGAACTGTGGAGCCCCCCGACGACTACCGCCACCCCTTCATCGTCGATTAGCTCCTCCATCGCAGCCGCCCCGATCTCGGGGTCGGCCATCGTGTCACGGGTGACGAGTTCGAGCGTGCGGCCGAGCACCCCGCCCAGTTCGTTGACATCGTCCACGGCGATTCTGGCCGCGGCCAGCATCTCGTTGCCTCCGGCTACCGCGCCCTGGCTCAGAGGGCCGACCCATCCAATTCGGATCCGCTCTCTGGAGTCTGACGACGCGCTCTCATCTGTTCCGCACGACGCGACCAGGACCAGCAGAACGCCGGTTACCAGGACCAAAGGGGGGCAGCGGCCTGAGCCATGCGCCCACTTCGATGAGTCTCGTTGAGCTACTACCCACCGCCAGGCAATTGGTCGGCATCCTAAATGAAGAGCGTCAAAGGTTGATCTGCGCCGGTTCCGCCGAGGAGCTTGATCGCCGAGATCCGATCAAAGGACATCCTTACTCGATGTGCAGTCGAGGGTGGCGCAGGAACTGACGACCTACGTAGGATCACCGTGAGACCGTGTGTCCGGCCGGAGGGCGCCACGTGGCGATGTCTGATCCGATCACCGACATCATTGGGGACTATCGAGCTTTTGCGGGGATGCAGCGCGACCGCCTCGCTGCCCGCGGTATCGACATCGCGCCCTACCCGCTCAGCCACCTCGCGGTCCGCGTTGCCGATTGGGACCTGTACGTCCACCAGCGGACGCTTCTCGAGCGCCATGCGAGTG
>CAZKJJ010000244.1:0-4252 GCA_964553055.1 uncultured Acidimicrobiia bacterium | reverse complement strand
CCGGGCATACATGCACAAGTTCTTCTCCCTCCGGGTGCCGATGCCGCCGCACGTGAGCGACGACATGCCCAAGTACGTCCAGAAACTGCTTCCCGACGACCATCCGCTCCGCTCGGGCGAGTTCATCAGTTCTCGCAAGGTGTTGGAGTCGACGCTTCTCGTACTCGCTCGCGGTCACATTGCATCGCCCCGACACCTCGTTCACCGAGTCAACGGCTTCCTCACCGGGTACCGGATTGCGGTCGACCGCGAGAGGGCCACATCCAAACAGCGCCTACACCCCGGCGACGCAAGCGGCCGACCGATCCTGCTTGCTCGACTCTCGGTGATCGCATCGGACTTCCGCTGGTTCTACACGTGCCTGCTTCAGGATGAGGCGCTGCTCGGGGCCGCTGATCGGCTGGCCCGACACGAAGAGTTGAGTGCGACCGACGAAGAACTGCTCGAAACGTATGGCATCGCTATCCGTGAGAAGCCGCAAAAGGCCGAGTCCCCCGATGGCGGCGGCGACGGGGCACGGACCGGCCCGGAGCACGCCGAGACATTGATCTGGAACCCACGGCACGAGGATCTCCGCACGTACCTAGTGAGTACGTTTGTCAGCGTGGAAAGGTCTGGCGAGTCGATCGTGCCGCTGCTGTACCTCGCACAACCTGAGGGAGGCAGGGTCCTTGGGAACGCCAAGGTCGGAGCGCTTGTGGCTGCGGTCCGCAACGGCGACATCGCGCGCGTGACGGAATCACTCGAACAGCTCCCGGACGAACACAGCAACGTCACCGCAGAGCAAATCCGGGATACCGTCAACGGAGTCACGTCAGCGGAACTCCCCGCCGCACTCGCAGGTGCAGCGGCGGCACTGTCCCCTCTCGGCGAGCACGCCGAACCGGTTGCAGTTGCGATCGCCGAGCACCTACCGAAGGTTTCAGCGAACACACTTTCGGAGTCCGCGTATCACGATCTTCTCGGCGCGCTTCCTGGCTCTCACCACAACGGGGTCCTGCGATCGTTCGCAACGATCGAGAACGGCACCCCCGAGGACGAGCGCAACGTTCGGGCGCTGTCCGCTGCGAAGTACCTCGCTAGCTCCCCGAACGCCAGGCACCTTCCACAGATGATTCGAGACCACCTCGATCGGCTGCCTGACCACGCCGGATGGGCAGAATCCCACAACTGGGTTGGAGTGGCCCTCAACCTCGATGAAGCGGTTCACGCCGACGTACTGAAGGAACACCTCATACCCAGTGTGTTCCGGTTAGCGATGGACGACGGCTCGGTCGAGTTCGACGAGACCGCCGAGGGGCTTCTCAGCCTTGTAGAGAACCTCAGCCCTGTTGAGCGCAGCGCCCTCCGCCCAGTGCTGCACCGCCTCACTCCGAAGTCCGAGGGCGCCGCCCGACTGTTGGTAGCTGCGTACGACCTAGTCGGGAACGTCGATCACGTGAACGGAGCGTTGCGGATCGCAGAGGCGATCGGTTTCGACGTCGAAGACGGCGTTGCATCGAAGGCTGTGGAGTTCCTCGGCGAATCGGTTTCCGTTTGGAAGGACTCGACTTTCAGGAAGAAGGACCCGTCGGACGAGGACGAGGCGACCCGATTCTGTGCGGACAGGATCGGCCAGGCTTTGGCATCTCTCATCTCGCCCGAACCCGGGCCGGCGACCAGCGGCAACTTGTCCGCGTACGCTCCGGATTTCGCCGCGACATCGCGGGTGTCTTCCAAGCTCCTCGAAGCCGCCGTCACCGCCGTCGAAGAGACCGAGGACACCTCGTCCGTTAATGATGCACTGCTCACGGTTGTTAGATCGTTCCTTACGACGAAGGCCCAGGACGAGGCTGAGCTAGCAGCAGGCGTCAACCGAGTTCTTGAGCCGCTGGCCGTCGACGGCGACCTGTCCCCCAAGGCGAGGTCGCTGCTGTCGACCGTCGAGCATCTCGGGCAGCACGACGAACACCGTTCCAAGCTCGACCCAGAAATTGCTAGGTGGACGGCCTCGCTCAAGTCGAACGCCAACCCCTATCTGAAACACGCCCAGGTCGCAGCGTTCAACTCTCTGGACTCCGTCGCCCCGGCTGCGGCTGGGCCCGCCGTCGACCCGGTCTTCGCGTCGCTCAGCCAATGGCTCCAAAGCTCCGGCGACCCGGGGCATCTCCGCACTCTGGCTGCGCTGCCGTGGGGTGACCAGCTCAACGCCGCGTTAGGCCTCGCGGCATCTAAGGCCGACGAGTTCTCGTCCTTCGATGATCTGGTTCCGATCCTGCGGCGAGCGCACAACCGAGATGTCGAGATCCCGGAAGGCCTTCTCACCCGGTTCGTCAAGCACGTTCAAGCCGACCCGATTGGACAGCTTCCCCACGCGAAGACGATCTGGTCGTCGTTCGCCGACCTTCAACAGTCCCGGATGCTGTTCGCCGGGCTGCCGGGGAGCGACACCGCAACTGAACTGATCAACGGCGCCTCCAAGACGACGTTCCTCCACGTCGTCTTGCTCGCCGCCATGCAGGACAAGATGTCCGACCTCTTCGCGGTTGTTGACCTCGAGACACGCTCGGCCGAGATCCCCGAAGTGGTGTCGAGCCTCGTTGATGAGCACGCGGCGGTCGATCAGGCGAACTTCGTTCGGCTGATCGAACACGTCGAGCAGGCGGAGATTGCTGCCGTTCTCGCCAGTCGGCTGGTCGAACCGTCGGGAGAGGCACGTACCGCACTCGAACTGCTGGGCCACCTCGACTCGGACACCGTCGGCGGAGTGATCTCAGAGGTCGACGAGGCAGCCGCCGAGCAGCTCCGCGCCTGGGATGAATCCGTCGTTGACGAGCTTGTCAAGGTACGTGGAAACCGGCCATTGGCAGCGAGTCTCGATGCCGCGGTCGACGAGATGCTCGGCGAGGACGGAACTGCCCGCTCGAAGGCGTTGAAGCTGAAGCCGAAGAAGGGGTTCCTCAGGCGGTAGCGACTGCGGGCGCGGTGTGGGCCTAGGGGCTGTTCCCAGTGAAGGTGGATGTCGGGGCTCAGCTGCGGCATGCGACAACGGGGACTCCCATGGGGTGAACGGCCGCGTGAACTTTGTGACGATCGGCTCGGTCGACCCGCCGCCCGAAAGCCACGGCTTCGTCGCGGCCCTCGGTCCACCTACCGGGATCGGCGACTACATGCCGTGTTGGCACCGGGCAGCGACCACTCTGGCAGCGAGCCTCCGGCAGTGGCAGCAGCGTTGTGGCCGAGACGGTGAGGCCCCACCCGCGTGCCCCATCCGTGCTGGGTACCTACCGGCCCGCACAGGTCGTCTGGGCTGCCGGGGATAGCTCGTAGCCTGCGTCGCACAGTGCGGTGAGCAGCCCCTCGGCGGCCGCCGCCACGTTCATCCCGCCGCTGGCCTGCCGTTGTCCGGCCATGACGGCCAGCTGGGACATCAGCTCGCTGATCTGGGCTTCGGTGCACGACTGCCCGGCCACCCGTCCGAGGTCCTCGAACACCTCGCCGAACTGCTCCTGGGCTTCAAGCGCCCCGCCGGGGTCGCCCTCAATGCGGTCGAAGGTGGCGGCTAATGCGTCCAGGGTCTGCTGGCCGGCCTCCTCGCACTCGTCGACCCCGACGGTCGCAGGCGCGGTTGGTTCCGGCGACACCGGTGCCGTGGCAGACGTCTCCGACGTCGGATCGGCGGTGGGTTGGCTCCCACCGCATCCCGCCAGCAGCATCGCCGCCAGACATGCCAGTGCTGTTGCCCATCCCACCGCGCACGCCCCTTGCCCCGTCGCCGCCCACGGTAGCGGCCGGGAGTGGCGCACGGGCCATGCACCCGCGGCGGGTGGCGAGGTGGTCCCCTCACTTCTGGATCATCGCAGATCCGGCTAGATGGGCCGCCGGCCACGTGTCGACATCCACTGCCCACTCCCACACTGGGAGTCCGCCTCAGACGAAACTCGTAGTCGTCACCATCCAGATGCCGACGACTACGGTTGGACGACAAGTCGCTGGCACTCGAGGGGCTGTGAGCGAGTCAGGTCTGGGGAACGACAACTACCGCAATGGCGTTGTGCTACTTGCCTTTGTAGGCCTCGCCACGGCCGTGCTGGTCGCCACCTCACTCAGTGGCGGCGATGGTGACGTCGCTGAAGCGCCGATGTCCGAGGCGGAGGCGGAGGTAGCGGTCGAAGCGCCGCAGACCCCCGTGGTCGAGCGCAGTGAGCAGCCCCGGAATCGGGCGACGTGCAACCTCAACGAAGACGACCTAGAGGACCTCACCGGCTTTGAG
>CAZKJJ010000243.1:0-4283 GCA_964553055.1 uncultured Acidimicrobiia bacterium | reverse complement strand
CCCTGTTCTCTCCTCCGAGATACTCGAGCCGGGGCTCGGCCACCTCCAGTTGTCCCTCTTCACCTCAGACAGCCCCGATCGCGTGAGAGCTGCCCTCGAGGATCTGTTCGATCGGGGAGCCAGGGACGTGATCCTCGATCTCCAGGACAATCCTGGCGGGACACTCGAGGCAGCGGTTCGGATCGCCTCCGAGTTTCTCACCGAAGGCCTCGTACTCCGCACGGAAGGACCCACCGAGTCTGCGGACTACGCGGTTCGTCCGGGGGGGCTCGCCACCGGCACCGACGTACGTGTGGTGGTCCTCATGAACGAGGCGAGCGCCTCCGCCAGTGAGGTCGTCGCCGCCGCCCTGCAGGAGTCGGGAAGAGCAACCGTCGTCGGCGAGTTCTCCTACGGCAAGAACACCATCCAGCAGCAGTTCTCACTCGCCAATGGAGGAGCGGTGAAGCTGACCATCGCCCGTTGGGTCACACCAGATGGCGTCGACTACGGCCAAAAAGGTGTCGAACCTGATGTGCTCGTAGACCTGGACCCGAACGACAGCCCGCGCCGCCTCGTCGACGCGGCTCGTGCCTATCTGGCTGACACCTGATGGCGCGAATGCTCGTGCCGAGCAGCAGTCCCTACGAAGACCTCATCGGCTTCTCACGAGCCGTCAGGGCAGGCAGCCTCGTCGTTGTGGGCGGCACAGCTCCCATCGCTGACGATGGCACCACCGTTGGCGTCGACGATCCGGCAGCCCAAGCGCATCGGTGCTTCGAGATCATCGAGGCGGCGCTTCGCGAGGCGGGGGCCTCGCTGCGGCACGTCGTCCGAACCCGAACGATGCTCGCCAGGATCGAAGACTGGGAGGTCGTTTCGGAGGTGAGGGCCCGCTGGGTGGGTGAGTTCCGTCCCGCAGACACGGTTGTCGAGGTCTCGCGATTCATTGACCCGACGTGGCTCGTCGAGATCGAGGCGGAAGCCGTTATCGACTGACCGCAGGGCAGCTCACGCCCGTCCCACCCAGGCCGCAGTACCCGTTGGGGTTCTTACCCAGGTACTGCTGGTGGTAGTCCTCGGCGTAGTAGAACTCGGGAGCTTCCCGGATCTCGGTCGTGATCGCACCATATCCCCTGGCGGTCAGCGCCTCCTGGTACCGGTCCCTGCTCCGTTTGGCGGCTTCGAGCTGCCGGTCCTCGAAGGTGTAGATCGCCGAGCGGTACTGTGTCCCCACGTCGTTGCCCTGACGCATGCCTTGCGTCGGGTCGTGACCTTCCCAGAACACCGTGAGCAATTCCTCGTAGCTGACGGTCTGCGGGTCGTAGGAGACCAAGACGACTTCTGCGTGGCCCGTGAGCCCAGAGCACGTCTCCTCGTAGGTCGGGTTGGGGGTGATCCCTCCTGCATACCCGACGGCCGTCGTGTACACGCCTGCCGTCTGCCAGAAGAGGCGCTCGGCGCCCCAGAAGCATCCCATCCCGAACATGGCGGTCTCGTTGCCCTCCGGGAACGGAGGATGTATCCGGCTGCCGTTCACGAAGTGGCGCTCGGCGGTGGGGATCGGCTCGCCTCTGCCAGGGAGCGCGGCATCCGATTTGGGCATCTTCTTCCACATCGACATCACCTCATAGATCACAACTCAGGGGTGAACCCGGATGTTCCGCGGTCAGGCCGCCTTGGACGAGAGCGCCTTGGCACGGACTGCCACACCTCCGAAGAACGTGGTCGCCTCGACGGTCAACTCGGGAGCGCCATCGGGAAGCTCATCCTCAGAGGTGGTGCGCTGTTCGACTCCACCCAGGAACGTGCTCCCCTTCATGGTGACCCTCCAGCCATCGGGCACCAGGATGGACACACCACCGAAGACGACGATCAGCCTCAACCAGGTGCCGCCTGGGGCCGGGACCGCGTCGCGGAGATCGAGCTCGACCCCTCCGTAGCAGGCGATCACCGTGCCACCCCGAAAGCCTCCTGCCCGGCTTCTCAGCTCGCGGCCGTCGAGGATGGCCGCCACCTGGACCTCTTCCGAATCTCGGTCTCCCCACTCCCTGACGAGCTTCTTGGCCAGAACGGCGATCGCCAGGAGTGCTGCCTGAATCGCGACCAGGATGAGCCCGACTCTGAACAGCCGCCGGGTCATGGACCGCATGGCTGGAGTCTGGCAGCTTCCGTCGGGAGGTGCCGTGCCTAGCGCGCGACGAAGATCTCCGTCGCCCAGAGCTCGCCTTCTCCATCGACCGCCACGCCGACGCCGATGTGGGTGAAGTCGGGGTCGATCATGTTGGCGTAGTGCGTCGCGCTGCCAGCGAGCGCCGAGTGCGCCGAGCTCACGCTCGGAGCATTGGCGACAAGGTTCTCGGCGAGTTTGCTCCATCCCCCCGGCACCTGGGAAGCCAGATTCGGGTTGTGGGCGAAGGTTCCGGAAGCCACCATGTACTCGGACCATGATCTCGCCACGGCTGCCGTCCCCCCGTCCCAGCTCAGGGGCGGAAGGCCTTCGGACTCCCGGAGCGAGTTGACCCTCCTGACGAGGGACCTCTCGGCAGCGCCCACATCGAACGCTGGCTCCGTTGTCGTGGTCGTCGATGGCTGCGTCGAAGGCGTCGGCTCAGGAGGAGGCTCTGTCGTAGGGGGCGGCTCGGGTGGTGACGTGGCGGGAGGATCCGGCGGAGGCGTCGAAGGCGGAGCGGGGGCTGGCGCCACCGGAGCGGCTTCCGTGGTCGACGTCGTGGTCTCTGTCTCCTGGTCGACCGCGAGCACGGAGAGCGGTGGCCTGGGGAAGGTAGTGTCGGGCGAGAGCGGCATGGCGGCGGCCACAGCCGGTGAGCCCAACCAGCTCGAACTCGAGGTAGACGTTGGCTGCTCTTCAGGCAGGGCCGGTGGCAGCGCTCGCGCCTTCGGTACCTCGTACGGGTGGGAAGGTGGTGGCGGTGTGGCAATGAGGGCGGCGGCGGCCACAGCGGAAAGGATGAGGGCAATCGAAGCCAACACGCGGCCGCTCGGGCGGCGGCGATCTGTCGAGGGCACGGGCATTTCCTCGTTGTGGTTGCGCGGAGTGGTCGAACCTAGTGCAAATCGGCCCTCTACACCACCCTAAGTGTGGGAGGCGCGAAAATCGGATCCGTGGAGAGTGCTGGGATCCTGTTGTTCAGACGGTCCGACGGTGCCGTCGAGGTTCTTCTCGGACATCCGGGGGGGCCCCTCTGGCGAAGAAGAGACGAGGGCGCCTGGTCGATCCCCAAGGGAGAGATCGATCCGGCAGAGGACCACTTTGCGGCGGCGGTGCGGGAGTTCCAGGAGGAGACTGGGTGGGCCGTGGAGGAGAAGGCGTTCCCACTCGGCAGCATCACGCAGCGTGGCGGAAAGGTCGTCCATGCCTGGGCGGTGCAGGGCGACGTCGACGCAGACACGCTCCGATCGAACACCTTCGAGATGGAATGGCCGCCACGCTCGGGACGCAGGCGCGAGTTCCCCGAGATGGACCGGTTTGCCTGGTACGGACTGGAGGAAGCGGCGAGGAAGATCAACGGCTCGCAGGCAGAGCTCCTGGAACGTCTGGTGAGCCTACTGGTCGGAGGCTGAGTCCTCCTCTGCCTTCTTCGAGACCTCCCGCAGAGCGCAGGTCGAGCACAGCAGCCGGGTCCCGTCCCGGATGCTGGCGGGTCTGCCGCACGTCCCACAGACGTGCTGATCCGCTGACTGCGGCTCGCTTGCCAACGCGAAGTACAACATGGATGCGCTCTTGCATCTGATATCGGCTTCTTCGGCCTGCGGCTTGCGGGCCAGTTCCAGGTGCCTGCGGTGACTAGTCCTTCCTGCCCAGGACACGGCCGCGGCCACTAGCGTCCCTGGCGAGCTGAGGAGAGTCGTGTATCGCATCAACGCCGCAGTCCTGATCCCCGGTAGGGGAGACCCTGTTCGCCCGGGCCGTGTGATCATCGAAGGCGGGACCATCGCGTATGCCGGTCCTGCTGACGGCGCCCCCTCTGCAGAAGGGGCGCACGTGGTCGACACGGCAGCCGTGATGCCAGGGATGTGGGACTGCCACGCCCATCTGACAGGGCTGACGCGGCCTGACATCGAACAGACCGTCGCGATCCCTGATGCAGTGGTAGCCCTGCGCGGCATCCGTGATGCGCGCCTGGCCCTCGACGCCGGGTTCACGACGTTGCGGGAGCCTGGCGGTTTCGGCATCTTCGTGGCCAGGGCCATCGACGAGGGGACGGTCGTCGGCCCTCACGTGTACAGCGCCGCGGCAGCACTCAGCCAGACCGGGGGCCATGGCGACATCCACGCTCTCC
>CAZKJJ010000242.1:0-4317 GCA_964553055.1 uncultured Acidimicrobiia bacterium | reverse complement strand
AAGGTGCGTGAAGAGGACCTGGTCGATGCGGTCCGGCGGCACTCCGGCGTCTCGCAGAATCGAGGGAAGCGAAGCCGGTTCTCGCAAGTCGAGGGGGTTCGGCCACTGACCCAACCCTGTGTCGACGAGCAGGTTGACGCCCCTGCTGACGATGAGGAAGGCGCCGAAGTTGTGGGCCATCGTCCCGTCCTCTTCGAGCCAGGAGCGATACGGCTCCCAGTCCTCGGCACCGACGCCGACGAAGAATCCTTCGGGGTCCCGGCTGGTCCACGAGTCCTGGAGTGCCACCAGTTGGGCGTTGCCGACTGTGATGCTGTGAAACCTGTCCACTCGTCACGGAGGGTAGCTGCCCGGCGTCCGGATCCACTCAGGCCGCTCAGCAGCCGTCATGGCAGGCCATGCGCGATTCGTCCGCAGATCCGAGCGCCCACGCCAGGTCAATCCCGGTGCAGCCGATCGAAGCAGCCAGGAGGACCCGCAGGCAGGTCAGGAGAAGTGCTCGATCGTAGGTGGGCCTTCCAGGTACGGGTTCAGCACGCCCAGGAACTCCTCGGCATGCAGGCGCTGCCAATCCTCATGAGCTCCCACCGAGTCCCACGTGGCGGTGATGATGAAGCGCTGGGGATTCTCCACGCCTCTGTGCAGCTCGAACCCTCGGAACCCCGAGACATCGTCGAACAGGTACCTCGTCGTTCCGACGGCTCCCTCGAACCTCTCCGGATCAGTCGTGTCGAAGGAGACGACCGCCAGCACCATCCATCACTCCTGACCTCGGGTAGCCGAGCCTAACCAGGCTGCGGAACGCGTCAGGGTGGCCGAGCGGCGAGAATGTGATCGTGGCCGACGAGAAGGAATGGTCGAGGTTACGAGCGAGGGTCTACTCGTTGCTCAGAAGGGATCCCGCCTCGAACCGGCTGGTGGTCAGGATCGCGGCGCCCTCGCCCGCGGACACGACGCTGGACGTGGGCTGCGGACCAGGAGCCGCGGTGCGGCACGCCGCCGGCGTGGTCGTCGACGGGGACGCGTACGGTGCTGACCGTTCCTCTGCGATGGTGGAGACCGCCAGGCGCCGCTCACGAGGCATGGACAACGTCCACTTCGAGGTGGGGACGGCGGAGTCGCTTCCCTTCCGCAACGACATGTTCGACGTCGTATGGACGGTGCACGCGTTTCACCACTGGGACGACCAGGAGGCAGGGATCGCCGAATGCCTCAGGGTCCTCGCTCCAGGCGGCCGCTTCCTCATCCTGGAGCGGGAGTCATCGCGCTCTCACGGCTTGAGTAGGACTTCGGCTGATGATCTGGCAGGCAGGCTGCTGCGCTCAGGATTCGAGGAGGCAGAGGTGACCAGGCACGAGAAGGAATTGGTGGTCACCGGGACCGCTCCCGGATGAAGGAAGCGTGACTGACATGGACAACCCGACAGCCCAGCAGCGGGACCTTCCAACCGGTGCACAGGTGGTCGTCGTGGGAGGCGGCGTCATCGGATGCAGCGTCGCCTACCACCTGAGCCTGCTCGGCTGGTCGGACGTCGTGGTGCTCGAGCGGGACCGGCTCACGTCCGGGAGCACGTGGCACGCGGCAGGCCTGATCGTCAGTTTCGGGTCGATGTCCGAGACATCGACGGAGATGCGCCTGTACACGCGGGACCTCTACAGGAGGCTCGAGGGTGAGACCGGCCTCTCGACGGGCTTCAGCCCGATCGGCTTCATCGAGCTGGCAGTGGACCAGGACAGACTCGAGGAGTACAGACGGGTCGCGGCGTTCAACCGATACTGCGGCGTCGAGGTCCACGAGATCTCACCAAAGGAGGTCGGAGAGCGGTTCCCTCTGGCGAGGACAGGAGACGTGCTCGCCGGCTTTCTGGTGGAGGAGGATGGGCGGGCCAACCCGGTAGACGTCACCATGTCCCTCGCTGCCGGCGCCAGGCAGGGAGGCGTCAGCTTCTTCGAGGGTGTCCCGGTGACGGGCTTTCTGACCAAAGGGAGCTCGGTGACGGGCGTGCGTACGCCTGCAGGCGATGTCGAAGCGGACTACGTCGTCAACTGTGCAGGGATGTGGGCGAGGCAGCTCGGCGAGCTGGCCGGTGTGAACATCCCACTCCAGGCGGCAGAGCACTACTACCTCATCACCGAGCAGATACCAGGTCTGTCGCGTGACTGGCCCGTGATCGAGGATCCCGCCTCCCACGGCTATTTCAGGGAGGAGGCGGGAGGCCTGATGATCGGGCTGTTCGAGCCCGTCTGTGCGCCATGGTCCATCGACGGGATCGCCGAGGACTTCTCCTTCGGCGAGCTGCCGCCGGATTGGGATCGGATGGGCCCGTACGTGCAGCGAGCCATGCAAAGGGTGCCGGTCTCCGCTGAGACAGGCGTCAGGAAGTTCTTCTGCGGTCCTGAGAGCTTCACCCCGGATCTGCAGCCGTACGTCGGTGAAGCCCCGGAGCTTCGGCACTTCTTCGTGGCTGCTGGCCTCAACTCGATCGGGATCCTGACAGGCGGAGGACTCGGACGTGTGCTCGCACACTGGATCGTGGAAGGCAGGCCAGACGTCGACGTGTCCGGTTTCAACATCGATCGAGCGCACCCCTACCAGGCCACTCGCGAGTACAGGAGGCAGCGCACTGTGGAGGCCCTCGGGATGGTCTACCAGTGCCACTATCCGACGCGGTCGATGCAGACGGCCCGAGGGGCCAAGCTCTCACCTATCCACGAGCGTCTGGTGGCGAGAGGCGCCTACTTCAGGGAAGTCAGCGGCTGGGAGGGCGCCGACTGGTATGCGCCGTCCGGTGTGGAGCCAACGGTCGACCGGCTGTCGTGGGGGCGCCAGAACTGGTTCGAGTACTGGCGAAGCGAGCACGAAGCGGCTCGGAACGGCGTGATCCTGATGGACATGTCCTTCATGTCGAAGTTCCTGGTGCAGGGGCCCGATGCAGGCAGGCTGCTCCAGTGGGTCTCTGCGAACGACGTCGACGGTGAGGCAGGGATCATCACCTACACCCAGTGGCTGAACGAAGGGGGCACGATCGAAGCCGATCTCACGGTCACCAAGCTCGATGACGACAGGTTCTGGGTGGTGGCCACCGACACGGCGCACGGCCACGTCGAGGCTTGGCTGCAGCTCCACAAAGACGGTCTGTCGGTCGAGGTGACGGACATCACGTCGGCGTACGCACAGATCAACATCCAAGGCCCGCAGGCTCGTGCGCTGCTCGAGCGGGTCACCTCCTTCGACATGTCCAACGAGGCCTTCCCTTTCCGTGCGGTTCGTCTGATCGATGTGGGTCTCGCCACCGCTCTCTGCGTGCGGATCACCTATCTGGGCGAGCTGGGGTACGAGCTATACGTGCCTGCCGACCAGGCCATGCATGTCTACGACAGGCTCGTGAAGGAGGGCGGGTCTCTGGACCTCCGTCACGCAGGCCTGAAAGCCTTGTCGAGCCTCCGCATGGAGAAGGGCTACCGGGACTACGGGCACGACATCGACAACACGGACGACGTCTTCGAAGCAGGGCTCGGATTCGCCGTTGACCTCACGAAGCCTGAAGGGTTCATCGGAAGTCAGGCGGTCGCCTCCAAGAAGGCCTCCGGCCCCCCCACCAGGAGACTCCTACAGGTCCTCCTCCTCGACCCTGACCCTCTGATGTACCACGCGGAGGTCGTCCATCGGGAAGGGGTTCCCGTCGGGTACGTCCGGGCTGCCTCGTACGGCTTCACCCTCGGAGGCTCCGTCGGGTTGGCCATGATCGAGGCAGGTGAGCCGGTCACGGCGGGCTACGTCGAGGAGGGAAGTTGGGAAGTCGACGTCGCAGGCGTCCGGTACCCGGCGGTAGCTTCGATCAGGCCGCTCTACGATCCAGCCGGTGAGCGGGTGAGAGCCTAGACAGGTAAGCCTTCGAGCCGGCTCAGTCCTCCGCGATCGTGACGGTGCGGATCACGACATCCTCGATCGGCCGCTCGCCCGAGACGTCGCTGGCTGCGATCGAGTCCACGACCGCCATGCCGTCCGTCACCTCTCCGAAGATGGTGTATTGGTTGGGCAGGCCGACGTCATCCAGGCAGATGAAGAACTGCGAGCCGTTGGTGTCTGGTCCCGCGTTTGCCATGGCTACGACGCCCCTGTCATAGCTCGTCTTCTCGTGGAACTCGTCGCCGAATTGGTACCCGGGCCCTCCTCTGCCCGTTCCCGTGGGGTCCCCCCCTTGGATCACGAACCCTGGGACGATCCTGTGGAAGATCACTCCGTCGTAGAAGCCCTCCCGTGCCAGGAACACGAAGTTGTTGACGGTCTGTGGCGCATCGGACGCGTAGAAGCCAA
>CAZKJJ010000241.1:0-4319 GCA_964553055.1 uncultured Acidimicrobiia bacterium | reverse complement strand
GGATCGAGCCAGAAGCACCCCGCGAGCTAGCCAGGGCCGCTGCCGTATGCGAGGAAGCCGACATCATCGTGCTCACCGCGAGACCTCCCTTGGACCTGCTGTGGCCTGACACCTTCTCAGCTGCCGCAGCCGTCCTCGGCGAGAGCACAGCCGAGGAAGTGCGGAAGCGGGGGGGCAGCGTCGTTGCGGTCGGCTCCGGCTCGGCGATCGATCTCGCACGGATGCTGGCCTCTGAGGTACGCGGCCTCGATGTTGCACTTCCCCAGGCCAGAGGGGCCGATCCCAGGGTCGCGCTGACGCTCGGCGACGCCGCCAGGACCTTCTCGGCGATCGCGGTCTACCGCCTCCTCCCCGAGCCACCGACGAGAGAGGAGACGGACGGAGTGATCTTCACGCACCCGCTGGCGGTGGACGGCTGGCTGCTCTCCAGGGGCCTCGGGCACCTGTTCGTGGTGGCGGTGGGGAGGGCCACCCTCGGAGCACTGGGCCGCTACGGCTGCAGACCCAACCTGGCCTTGCGACAGGCAGACGCCGCGATGCTGGCGCAGGCCGTCTACCACGCTGCGACCGTGAGGTGGCTAGACCGCGAACCCGTGTAGCAGAACAGCCCGCGTGGCCGCCGCCACTTCGTCCATTCGCCTCATCGGGTCGCGGTCTTCGTTCAAGACCTTGGCAGCAGACATGATGATGTCCTGGATCAGCCTTCCTGCCAGGTCAGCAGGGAGGTTCCTGAGATCCCCACCTCGAACCCCGTTGGAGTAGATCCGGCCGAACTCGGCAGCCAAGCCCTCGTGGGCGCTCCTCACGCGCTCCTGTGCCGCGTCCGACAGCTTGGGGACCGCTCGATGGAGCAGCACACCGAGCGTCGGCTCGGTAGCCACGAACTCGATCATGCGCGTTGCGAGAAGGCTGAGCTGCTCAGGGGCCGGAGCAGTATGCGGGATCCCAGACAGCACCTCTTCGATGAGCTCTGGCACCCGCTCCTCGACGAGCGATGCCAGGAGGTCCTCCTTGTCGGTGAAGTACTCGTAGACGGTGGTACGTCCGATTCCGACATACGCAGCCACATCGCCGAGCGACGTGTCTTCGTATCCATGGTGGGAGAACAGCTCCTCGGCGGCGTCGAGCAGCTCGAGGCGCGTGAGCGCCTTGTGCTCCGCGATGGTGGCAGCCCTGATCCGGGGCATGCCCCCATGCTACCGGGGTGCCATCTCGCGGTCTCGAGGGCTGCCTGCCGGGTGCCGGTCCAAGCAAGGACGTATAACGTGATGGCGTGCCAGCAACGATCGTTCTCGGCGCCCAATGGGGGGATGAGGGCAAAGGGCGAGTGACCGATCAGTTCGCAGAGCGCGCAGACTTCGTGGTGCGCTATCAGGGCGGGAACAACGCCGGACACACGATCGTCGTAGGCGAGGAGCGCTTCGCCCTCTCCCTCATCCCGAGCGGCGTGATGTATCCGCAGGTGACGCCCGTCATCGGACCCGGCTGCGTCGTCGATCCCAAGGTACTGATCGACGAGATGGAGACGCTCCGCGATCGGGGTATCGATCCGTCCCGCCTGCGGATCTCGTCCAACGCACACCTGATCATGCCCTATCACCGCAAGCTCGATGCAGTGATCGAGCGCTATCTCGGACACCAGCAGATCGGGACGACCAAGAAGGGCATAGGGCCCGCCTACACGGACAAGGTCGCCAGGCAAGGAATCAGACTCCAGGACCTGTTCGACCCCAAGATCTTCCGGGACAAGCTCGACCAGGCCCTGCGTGAGAAGAACCGGATCCTGACGAGGGTCTACAACCAGCTTCCTATGGATGCTGACCAGATCGCGGAGGAGTACCTGAGCTACGCGCCGATGCTGCTTCCGTTCGTGACGGACGTCTCGTACCTGCTCCATCAGGCCCTCTCGGAAGGGCGGGATGTCCTCTTCGAAGGCGCACAGGGCACGCTGCTGGACATCGATCACGGCACGTATCCGTTCGTGACGTCTTCGAACCCGACAGCGGGAGGCGCTCTCATCGGGTCGGGAGTCGGTCCCAGGGCGATAGACAGGGTGGTCGGCGTCACCAAGGCGTACATCTCGAGAGTGGGAACCGGCCCTTTCCCGACCGAGCTGCACGACGAGGCAGGCGAGACGATGGTGAGGGTCGGCGGTGAGTACGGGACAGTGACAGGCAGGAGAAGAAGGTGTGGCTGGCTCGATCTGCTGGCTCTCCGGTACGCCGTGCGAGTCAACGGCATGACGGATGTCTTCCTGACGAAGCTCGACGTCCTCTCCTCGTTCGAGGCCCTTCGGGTCTGTGACGCCTACACGTCCCTGGGAGAGCGTTTCGTCGAATTCCCACGCCAGCAGCGCGTCCTCTACAACTGCACCCCCATGTACGAGGAGCTGCCCGGCTGGGACCAGGACATCTCCTCAGTCCGCGCCTACGAGGACCTACCGAAGGAGGCGCGGGGCTACGTCGAGCTCATCGAGGACAGAGTCGGGATCCCTGTCAGGTGGATCTCGGTTGGACCCGAGCGGGGTGCGGTGGTCGAGCGCACGTGAAGGTACTCCTGATCGGCGGCGGGGGGCGCGAGCACGCCATCGGCTGGAAGCTCGCGCAGTCCCCCCGCCTCGACAGGCTCATCTCGCTTCCAGGCAACCCGGGCCTGGCGTCCCTTGGCAAGACCATCCCTGAGGCCTCACCGCTCGACACCGGACAGGTCGTCGCGACAGCCGCTGACGAAGGAGTCGACCTCGTGGTCATTGGACCGGAGGCACCGCTGGCCCGAGGCCTCGTCGATGATCTGACGAGCCGCGGGATACCGGCGTTCGGCCCGACCAGGGCCTCGGCCAGGATCGAGTCCTCGAAGTGGTTCGCCAAGCAAGTCATGCAGAAGGCAGGAATCCCCACGGCTTCCGCTCGGCTCTGCGAGGACCGGGCGGAGGCCATATCGGCGCTGAACGACGTCAAGTCACCGTACGTCGTGAAGGCAGACGGACTGGCGGGCGGCAAGGGAGTTCTCGTGACGGATGAGCTCCATTCCGCCATCGCATGGGTCGACCGCTGCCTCGCCGGCGGGTTCGGAGAAGCAGGGCGGAGGGTTCTGATCGAAGAGCACCTCGCAGGACCCGAGCTCAGTGTGTTCGCAGTGTGCTCAGCCACAGAGGCCGTCGCGCTAGCGCCGGCCAGGGACTACAAGCGCCTCCGCGACGGCGACGAGGGACCGAACACAGGCGGGATGGGGTCGTACTCGCCGGTCAGCCTGGAGGAGGGGCTGTTGGACAGCACGATGGACGACATCGTGCTCCCTGCGCTGCGGGTGCTGGCCGAGGACGACATCCCCTACCGCGGCTTCCTCTACGTCGGCCTGGTTCTGACGGAAGAGGGCCCGAAGGTTCTCGAGTTCAACGTCCGCCTCGGCGATCCGGAGGCTCAGGCGATCCTCCCGAGGATGCAGAACGACCTCGTCGATGTCGTCGAGGCATGCATGGAAGGGACCCTGGCTGGTCTTGCAGCATCATGGACCGACGAGACGGCAGTCAACGTGGTCCTGGCGGCAGCGGGCTACCCGGAAGACCCACAGCAGGGCATGATCATCACCGGAGTCCAGGAGGCAGAGACAGTGCCTGGCGCACTCGTGTTCCACGCGGGCACCAGCCGGGAGGGGGCCGTCCTCACCACCGCTGGGGGGAGGGTGCTGAGCGTCGTCGGGATGGGAGAAACGGCGGCTACTGCGAGAGCCACCTCGTATCGTGCTGCCTCTCACATCTCGTGGCCCGGCATGCAGTACCGAGGAGACATCGGAGGAGTTGGCGGTTGAGCCAGGTAGCCGTGCTCATGGGATCTCCGAAGGACGGGCCTGCGATGCAGCAGGCGGTCGACATGCTCGAGCAGTTCGATGTCACATGCGAGGTGAGAGTCCTCTCAGCGCACAAGACCCCCGACAGGGTCATCGAGTTCGCCAAGGCTGTCCGCTCGTCAGGGATCTCAGTCATCATCGCAGGAGCAGGCAAGGCCGCCCACCTGGCGGGGGTGGTGGCGGCTCACGTGACGATCCCGGTGATCGGCGTCCCGTTGTCCGCTTCCCTCCAGGGGTTCGATGCGCTGCTGTCCACTGTGCAGATGCCGACGGGAGTTCCAGTTGCGACGGTCGGGATAGACGGGGCTGCCAACGCAGCTCTGCTGGCAGTGGAAATCCTCGCCCTGTCGGATCCTGTGCTGGCGGAGAAGCTGGCCGACTATCGGGAACGGCTCACGGATGAGTCCGCCTGATCAGGAGAAGGGCTGAGGACGGCGCCGGGCTCTGCGCGCCCGGCGGCATCGCCGGGCCGG
>CAZKJJ010000240.1:851-4320 GCA_964553055.1 uncultured Acidimicrobiia bacterium | reverse complement strand
GGAAGGACTGGCCGCCGCCACATGGAGGGGTGGTGAGCTGCTTGGCGAGCCAGAGGCCGGCACCCTACGTGAGGGAGGCCCGGCAGACTTCTTCCTCGTGCATGGTGACCCCCTCTCAGAGCCCGCTGCTCTATGGCGGGTGTGGCGGGTGGCCTGGCTGGACTGACGAGCAGCGCGGCCCGGCCTGGAGCTCGGAGACGTCAGGAGTGGGTGGCCAGGAACTCGAGGACTCGTTGCCAGGCGTCAGCGCACTCCTCCCTGTACTGGTCGTACGCCCTGTCGAAGAAGGAGTGCGGCGCTCCCGGGTAGGTCACGATCTCGTGTGGCACGCCTGCGGTCGAGAGCGCGGCGTCGAACCGCTCGATCTCCTCTGCCGGTATGCCAGGGTCGGCTCCGCCCATGAGGCCCAGGATCGGACACTCCATGTCGTAGACCCTCTCGACCACCGGAACGGACCCTTGCGGATTCACTCTGTTGGGATGCCCATAGAAGCCAACGGCGCCCGAGAGACCGTGCCCATTGGCAGCCTGGTGCCAAGAGTTCGAACCCCCGAAACAGAACCCGATCGTGAAGATCTTGCGCTGTGGGTCCGAAGACCGTAGGAAGTCGACGGCTGCTGCTGTGTCCGCCTTCACCCCCTCGAAGGTGGTCTGGGGGATGTGGTCGGTGTACGGGAAGTCAGCCTCTCGCTTCCCGACTCCTGCCGTTCGCCCGAAGTAGTCGATGGCCACCGCGTCGTGGCCTTGGGCCGCGAGTTGCGCCGCCAACTCCTCGTAGAACGTGTACAAGCCGCGCACGTCAGGGAGGACGACCACCGCGGAGCCTGCCTCATTGCCCCCGGAGGCTGCCAGGGCTGCGAAGCGGTTTCCGTCTGCTGCGGTCAGGACGATGTCCTCTTTGCTGACGGCTCCGCCTGAGACGGGTGGTAGCGGTGGGAGAGCGTCGTGTTCGTAGCACATGGAGGGCTCCGAGCGCCACCTTACCTAGCGCATGTCAGAGAAGTTCGGCGCGAAGTCCTCCAAGAACCGGGGAGGGATCCTGATCGGATGCATCGTGTCGATGGCAACCCACACGTACTGGCTGCGAAACCGAGCCACCTGCTTGCCGCCGGACGCCAGCAGGTAGTGGCGCACGGCTGTCGTCCTCCGGACGTCGGAAGCCCACGTACGGAGCTCGAGCGAGCTTCCGAGGCCGACAGGCTCCCCGTAGAGGATCTCGTGGCGCCGCAGCAGCATGGCGAAGCCCTCTTGGGTGCAGCGCTCGAGCGGCCATCCGAACGCCGAGCACAGGTCAACGCCACAGTCCTCGGCGAACGCGGAGAGAGTGGCAGGTGAGACTCGGGAGTGCTGGTCGACATCCCTCCATTCGACGAGCCGCTCCTGGGTGAAGACGTGTCTTGGGGGATCGGGAGGCTCAGGCACCTGGAGGAGGAGCGGCTCGGCAGCCCGATGACCTCGCCACACCGCCTCTGCGGTCGCCACCGACTCACCCGAGGCCAGCCGATACGTGTATGACCTGACAGACGCCGAGCGAGGGGTCGCCTCGACCGTCACCTCATCCCCGAAGTGGAGAGGGCGCCGAAAGTCGATGATCGTGGCCAGCAGTCCCTCCTCGGAAGACGCTTCGAGGCCCGCGGTGTGCTCCAGCTCCTCGAGGTAGCGAAGGTAGGTGGTGTTGTTGACGTGCCCGTAGGCATCACACTCGTACCTGCGGATCCGGAACGTCCGAGTCACCCTCTGCGTGCTCATGATCGGCCTTCCGAAGTTAGACCGGGCAACTTGACCACGCATCGTGGCCGTGAGGCGCGTATAGTTGGGACAGACCCACTGGTCATCTTTGCCCTACCGAACAGTGGGTTGCTGCCGAACCGCCCCAAAGCTAGTCCTGGGGCGGTTCGCGCCCGCGGATCTCAGAAGATGGCGGGCTCGACCCTCAGAAGGCGAACCCGATCACAGTCTGGATCACGACCAACACCAGCCACCCGAGCACCAGGGTGCCCACGGCCTTTCCTATCGTGAAGTCGAGACCTTCGCGTACGGCGATGACTGCCGCCACGAACATCCAGATCAATCCGATGAAGGAGAGAAACGGGATGACGCCGATGGCGATGGGAGCCTGGGCAAAGCCCAGCACCCTCAGCATCTCCCCGAAGTCTGCGGTTCCTCCGAGGGCTCCTCCGATGACGTTGGTCAGAAAGGCCCAAACCAGCCAGCCGACAAGCCCGCCGATCAGGCTTCCGATCACCGACCTGAACAGCCCTTCGGCAGGCCCGAGCCACAGACCGATTCCAGAAAGCCCGTACGCCACGACCACCACCGCGCCCGCCTGAGGCGTGTACGTCTGATCGTGCTCGACCGTGTTGTAGAAGTCCTTGTCGAGCCTGGCGGCCCGGATCATGTTCTGGAGCATGTGCCTACCTCCCAGGCAGCCAGGCTATTGGCCTCGCGAGGCGAGCGTGCGGCAATCGCGCCATCACGCCCCTGGGCGCGACGAGCCACCATCGAGTAGGTTTCCCGGACACAACGAGGAGGGTCGTATGGCGGAGCTCAGCAAGATCACGCTCGACGAGTCGGAGATCCCCTCGAGCTGGTACAACGTGACGCCGGATCTGCCGACGCCTCCGCCGCCGCCCCTCCACCCTGGGACGATGGAGCCGCCGACCCCTGATGACTTCGCTCCTCTGTTTCCGATGGCTCTCATCGAACAGGAGATGTCGCCCCAGTCCTACATCGACATTCCTGGAGAGGTCATCGACGTGTACCGCACGTGGCGGCCGACTCCCTTGTTCCGGGCGAGGCGGCTCGAGAAGGCCTTGGGGACTCCTGCGCACATCTACTACAAGTACGAGGGCGTCAGCCCTCCGGGCTCTCACAAGCCAAACACCGCGGTCGCCCAGGCGTTCTTCAACAAGCAGGCAGGCACCAGGAAGATGGTCACCGAGACGGGAGCTGGGCAGTGGGGCTCCGCGCTGGCGTATGCCTGCTCGATCTTCGACATCGAGTGTGAGGTCTTCCAAGTGCGGGCATCGTTCGACCAAAAGCCGTATCGCACGTCGATGATGGGCGTCTGGGGGGCGACCGTTCACCCGAGTCCTTCCGAGCTGACCGAGTTCGGCAAGAAGATCCTGGCTGAGGACCCTGGCAGCCCAGGAAGCCTCGGCATCGCCATCACCGAGGCGATCGAAGCGTCCGTGGCGGGAGGAGACGACGTCAAGTACTCGCTTGGCAGCGTGCTCAACCACGTGCTGCTGCATCAGACCGTGATCGGACAGGAGGCGATCCTCCAGCTCGCGGACATGGCTGGCATATTGCGCGACCTTTTCAGCGGTGTTCTGCGCGGTCGCATCGACCTGCATCATGGCCACCTTTTCCTTGTGCTTGGTCCAGATCGCGATCATCGGAATGCCGGTGCCGAACATGATGGCGACGATCGGTATAAGTTCGCCCATTTCTTGTTTCCCCTGTTGGAT
>CAZKJJ010000240.1:0-841 GCA_964553055.1 uncultured Acidimicrobiia bacterium | reverse complement strand
TGCACAGGAGGCGGGTCGAACTTCGCAGGGCTGGCCCTCCCGTTCTTGAGGGACAAGCTCGCAGGGAAGATCTCCCCCCGCATCCTGTGTGTGGAACCTGCCGCCTGCCCTTCGTTCACGAAGGGTGTCTACCGGTACGACTTCGCGGACACGGGCATGATGACGCCGCTGCTCAAGATGCACACGCTCGGACACGACTTCGTGCCAGACCCCATCCATGCGGGAGGCCTCCGCTACCACGGGATGTCGCCGCTGCTGTCGCATCTCTACGAGTCGGGCCTGATCGAGGCCGAGGCGATCCACCAGAACGAGTGCTTCGACGCGGCCATCAAGTTCGCAAGGACGGAAGGGATCGTGCCCGCCCCCGAGCCGACCCACGCGCTCGCCGCTGCCCTCAGAGAGGCCCAGCGTGCCAGGGAGGCAGACGAGGAGACCGTCATCCTCATGGCCATGTGCGGCCACGGACACTTCGACATGGCTGCCTACGACCAGTACCTGGCGGGCGCCCTCGTCGACTACGAGTATCCGGAGGAGAAGGTCGCAGAGGCCCTCGAGAAGGTGCCCGTCGTGACTGGACCGTTCGCCTAGGACGCCGCCGGAGAGGCGGAAGGGGCCGGGCGAGCTGCCCGGCCCCTGCTCTTTCGGCCTGGGTGCCCCCCGAGGTCTCGGAGTGCCTCGAGGGGGCGGCGCGTGCGATGTGCGATCATCCTGCGATGAGGTGGTTCGCCCGATACGCCTGGCTGGGTCACCTCGCAACAGACGTCGTGGTCGAGACGAGCGGGGACTGCATCTCCTCGGTCACCGAAGGGGTGCCCAGCCCTCCCGGGGCCACGATCCTCGA
>CAZKJJ010000239.1:0-4323 GCA_964553055.1 uncultured Acidimicrobiia bacterium | reverse complement strand
AGGACCGCCACCAGGATGTAGATCCACGTGGGAACGCCGCGGCTACGTGGTGGATACTCGGCAGGGGCCGCATAGACCTTCAATCCCGTGCTCATTGCCTCCGCCTCATAACTTCGATGGTATCCGAGCTCGCCTCTTGATGAGCCCTGTCATAGGACGATCAGACGTCCCGCCGTTTTCCCACGTCGGGGCAAGTCTTAGGAACTTCTCATGCTGGTTTCGTGTCAATCGAGGCTGCGAAATCCGACGCCTCCATTGACAGGAATCAAGGAAAGGCCAAGACCGGCGCTTCGACGAGGGATGCCCGAACGACGATGCGCTGCCTGAGCGATCCCTTCGGATGACATGCGAACATCGTGAGGATGGGATCGGATGTCTGGTCGACGATCCACATGTCTTCGGGCGCGACGATCAGCGTCTCGGTGACCTGGTAGCTCACTGCGGTGCCGTCCACCGAGGTGACGTTGATCAGATCACCCGGCGCCAGGCGATCGAGGTCCAGAAACGGAGCCGTGTGCGTCGTGCGGTGTCCCGCCAGCACGAAGTTGCCGACGCCGCCGGGTCCCGCGGTGCCTGCCCAGTGGGCGACTCCCAAGTCGATCACGTCCAGCGAGACTCCCTCTCTGACCACCTCGTCGACCGAGATGGCGGGGATCTCGATCCTGCCTACGAAGAAGCCCATCGCCTGAACGGGAGCGTCCACACGGGCGCGCACCGGCAGGGCAAGGCCGGTCGCCGAGTCCACGGGCAGCGACGCGCCAGCCGGTAGCGCTCCCCAAGCGAGGAGCGCCACGAGGGCCACTTGGAGTGCGATGCGATGCATTCTCCCCTAATCGGCACCACCGTGCGTGGTCTTTGAGGTCGAATTTCGCGAGTTGCCCGCCTCTGGGGCCCTTCAACAGACGACGAAGCCAGCTACAGGCAATCGGGGTCGAGCACCTGGCCCTTCCGGCTTCCGTCCCGACTCCAGGCCGCTGCCGCCCGGCGCGCCGAGAACGCTCAAGCGCTGCTGAGGAGCTCCCACGACGCCGGCTTCGACTGGAGGCTCTCAGCCCTCGAGTCGAATGAAGTCCGACACGCGCTCCAGCCCGAACAGCCGCGCGGCGGGCACAGTCGGCCTTCCCAGCGCATCGACGGGGGTGGGGACACCGTCCTCGAAGCTGACAGGCCCTGCCCCGAACCCGAAGTCGACCGGCCCCAGGCTGCCTGCTGCTTCCATGAGACCGGCGCGGCTCACGTCCCTGAGCTCGAACGCCTTCAACAGCACCGCGTGCATGGTCGCCGCCTGCGTGTAGCCCACGAATGTGTACCAGGACGCCTCATCCGGATCGAGTCCCAGCCTGTTCAGGTTGTCCTCGTAGAGCACGAGTCCAGGTGGCTGCTGTCGTGGCTCCTCCAGGGCCCCGACCACGAACAGCCCATCCAGCGCAGCCAATCCGGCCTCCTCGCCTGCATCGCCTCCGAGCGCCCCAGGAATGAAGGGCGCGTACGAAGCGGTGGTGGTGACCATCAGAGGATCGACCTCGAGGAGCACGGCGGCACCCAGCATCGCCAGCGTCTCGTCTGGGAGTGAGCACACGACCAGCAGCTCCACTCCTGCGTCACCGACGGCTGCCAACTCAGCAGAGAACTCGGTCTGCGTCAACGATGGGCGGAGCTCCGGCCCGAGCGTCAGCCGAGCGTCTGCCACTCCTCTTCGGAAACCGTCTGCGCAGTCATCGCCGTAGATGCCCTCCTGGGCGATCAGCCCGGCGACCGCCCCTTCTTCTACCTCTCCGCCCGTGGCTGCCCACTCCAGACCCACCAGTACCTGATCCCGGTACGCAGCCAGCGCCAGGTCGAGCAGGACCGAGCGCTCAGGCCCCCAGCTGCTGACCTGCGCTCCTGCTGCCATGAGCAGGTCCTCGGCCGTCGAGGTGGGCAGCAACGCCTCGGTCATGGGACTTCCGAGAACGGTGGAGATAGCGAGCACGATCGAGTCGAGGTCATCGACTTCAGAGACCGCCAAGGCCGGGTCATAGCGGCTGTCACGGGTCTCCACGTCGACGAGGAAGCCTTCGATGCCTCCGAGCTCCTGGTTCACGTAGGCCCAGTAGGCACCGTGGCCCTCGGCGACGTCCGATCCCAGCGGGCCCAGCGCCCCTGAAAGCGGCAGCAGGGCTCCTAGCCGTATGAGGCCCTCGTCGATCCCCGGTCCCAGGACGGTGGGCGCCTCGGTGGTCGTCGTGGCCTGTGGCACGGGAAGCGTCGTCACGGTGGGCTCCGCTTCTCTCGGCGTACACGCCGTCAGCCACACCGTCCCGAGCACGACGAGGGCCCAACGGAGGTCGTGGCCCACCGACGGATACACTCGCACCAGGACTTGCTACCAGATGAGAGGTGCAACGTTGGCGTACGCACCCGCTGTCCTCTCGACGAGGATCCTGCCGCGGTCGAGGACCGTCACTCTCGCGCTGGTTGTCGGGTTCGCTGCCCTGACCGCGGCGGCGGCGCAACTGCGCTTCTACCTCCCTGACAATCCGGTCCCCGTCACAGGACAGACCTTCGCCGTCCTTGCATCAGGTGCCGTGCTCGGCTCTTGGGCAGGAGCAGCCAGCCAGCTGCTCTACGTAGGCGCTGGTGCGCTCGGACTGCCCGTGTTCGCAGACGGAAACCGGGGCTGGGAGTACTTCACGGGAGCCACCTTCGGCTACCTGCTGGGCTTCATCGCCGCCGCATGGCTGGTCGGCTATCTGGCCGAACGGCGAGCGGACAGAAACGTCGTCTCGTCTCTGGCTGCCTTCGTGACGGGGAACGTCGTCATCTACGTCCTCGGCGTCGGGTGGCTGATGGTGTCGCTGGCGTGGGGGCTCGAGGAGGCTCTGGTGAAGGGTCTGGTCCCCTTCGTACCTGGAGATCTGTTCAAGATCGGCGCGGTCTCTGCGAGCCTGCCGCTGGCCTGGAGACTGCTCGGGGAGAAACGCTGAGAGGGCTCTCCGCCGGGTAAGGCTCCTCGGCCCTTGCCTAGCGGGCTTGTGCCTCCTCCTCCCCGAGGTAGGCCTGAATCACGGCCGGGTTCCGTTGGATCTCGGCCGGAAGTCCTTCGGCGATCTTGGACCCGAAGTCCAGCACCATCACCCGATCCGCGATGTCCATCACCAGGCCCATGTCGTGGTCGACCAGGATGATCGAGATCTCCAGCTCCTCGCGGATGTCGAGGATGAACCTGGCCATGTCCTCGGTCTCTTCGACGTTCATGCCCGCTACGGGCTCGTCGAGCAGGAGCAGGCGAGGCTCCATGGCCAACGCTCTCCCCAGCTCCACCCGCTTCTGAACCCCGTAGGGGAGGAGAGCGACTGGATGTCGCCGCCACTGCTCGATCTCGAGGAAGTCGATGATCTCCTCGACCCGCTCGCGGTTGACCAGCTCCTCACGCCTGGCGGGACCCATCCACACACTGGCGGCCAGCCACTTGGAGCGCATCCGAATGTGGCGTCCCGACATCAGGTTCTGCAGCACCGTCATGTGCTCGAACAGCGCGATGTTCTGGAACGTCCTGGCGATCCCCAGCTCTGCGATGCGGTCGGGCCGCATTCCCAGAATGCTCCTGCCCTCCCAACGGATCTCCCCTTGCTGAGGCCTGTAGACACCGCTCAAGCAGTTGAAGATCGACGTCTTCCCCGCTCCGTTGGGGCCGATGATCGAGTAGAGCTGCCCCTCCTGCACGGAGAAGGAGACGCCGTCGATCGCCTTCAGCCCGCGAAAGGAGAGATGGACCTCTCCGACATCGAGCAGTGGCTCCTTCAGCTCAGCCATCGCTTGCGGCGCTTGTAGTGCTTGACGTGCCGATACCCCTTCCGCTCGCCTTCGGCGTGAAGGCCCAGGTAGAACTCGCGAACGTCCTCGTCCTTCAGGAGCTTGCGGGCGTCGCCCTCCATCACGATCTTTCCCAACTCCATGATGTATCCGTGGTTGGCGATCTGGAGCGCCATGTTGGCGTTCTGCTCGATGAGCAGCACGCTGGTTCCTTGCCGGTTGATCTCCAGGATGATGTCGCGCATGAGCTGAACCAACATCGGAGCGAGACCAAGCGAAGGCTCGTCCAGGATGATGAGCTTCGGATCGGTCATCAGCGCTCTCCCGATCGCCAGCATCTGTTGTTCTCCACCTGAGAGATAACCGGCGGTGTCGTTTCGTCTCCCCTCGAGGGGAGGAAACAACTCCATCACCCGCTGATGCGAGCGCCTGACGGAGGCACGATCACGGTTGGAGATAGAGCCTGTTGTCAGGTTCTCGTCGACCGTGAGCTCTGCGAAGATCCGTCGACCTTCCAGCACCTGGGTG
>CAZKJJ010000238.1:0-4326 GCA_964553055.1 uncultured Acidimicrobiia bacterium | reverse complement strand
ATGGTGAGTAGCTCCTGGATCGCGTACGCGGCCCCGTATGCTTCGAGGGCCCAGACCTCCATCTCGCCGAACCGCTGGCCACCGAACTGGGCCTTCCCGCCCAGCGGCTGTTGGGTGATCATCGAGTACGGCCCTGTCGACCGGGCGTGGATCTTGGCGTCGACCAGGTGGACGAGCTTCATCATGTAGATGAATCCAACGGTGATCGGCGTGTCGAACGGCCTGCCCGTCCTTCCGTCGTACAGCACCGCCTTGCCGTTCTCGTCGACCAGATGCTCGCCGTCCCCGTTGGGACGGGTGTTACGAAGCAGCGCGAGTATCTCGTCCTCGGTTGCGCCGTCGAACACCGGCGTGGCGACGTTCTTCCAAGGTGGGGCACCACCAGCCGCGGGATGATCTGACGTGAACGACTCCCAGCCCTGCGCAGCGGCCCAGCCCAGATGCGTCTCCAGCACCTGGCCGAGGTTCATACGAGACGGAACCCCGAGCGGCGACAGGATGATGTCGACCGGGGTGCCGTCCTCGAGGAAGGGCATGTCCTCCTCAGGAAGGATCTTGGAGATGACCCCCTTGTTGCCGTGGCGGCCCGCCAGCTTGTCTCCATCCGAGACCTTCCGCTGCTGGGCGACGTGCACCCGCACGAGCTCGTTGACGCCTGGCGGCAGGTCGTCCCCCTCCGATCTGCGGAACACGCGAACGTCGATGACCTTGCCTGCCTCGCCGTGAGGGACCTTGAGCGACGTGTCTCGGACCTCGCGAGCCTTCTCACCGAAGATGGCCCTCAGCAGCCGTTCCTCGGGCGTCAGCTCAGTCTCGCCCTTTGGCGTCACCTTGCCAACGAGGTAGTCGCCAGGACCGACCTCTGCACCGACTCGGATGATCCCGTTCTCGTCGAGGTCTCTGAGGACTTCCTCTGCCACGTTCGGGATGTCCCTGGTGATCTCCTCGGCGCCCAACTTGGTATCCCTGGCATCGATCTCGTACTCCTCGATGTGGGCGGATGTGAGCGTGTCGTCCTTGACGAGGCGCTCCGAGATGATGATGGCGTCCTCGTAGTTGTGGCCCTCCCACGGCATGAAGGCAACGAGCAGGTTCCTGCCCAAGGCCAGCTCACCGTGGTCAGTCGAGGGTCCGTCCGCCAAGACGTCCCCCTTCCGAACCATGTCGCCTTCGGTCACCAGGGGCTTCTGGTTGATGTTGGTGCCCTGATTGGACCGCCTGAACTTCAAGAGTGGGTAGCTCTTCCTGGTGCCGTCCGATCGGACGACGATCTCGTCCCCTGCCACGCGGATCACCTCGCCCGCATCCTCGGCGAGCACGAGATCGCCTGAGTCCTGGGCGGCGCGCGCCTCGACACCTGTGCCCACGAGCGGGGCCTCGGCCTTCAGCAGCGGCACGGCCTGCCGCTGCATGTTGGATCCCATCAAGGCGCGGTTCGCGTCGTCGTGCTCGAGGAATGGGATCAGGGCGGTGGCAACCGAGACGATCTGCTTCGGAGACACGTCCATGTAGTCGACTTCCTTCGGTGACACGAAATCGACCTCGCCACCTGCTCTACGCACGAGCACCCGGCGGTTGGCGAACGAGCCGTCCTCGCGCAGCTGGGCGTTTGCCTGGGCGATGACGTACTTCTCCTCTTCGGAGGCGGTCAGGTACTCCACCTCGTCTCGAACCTTTCCGTCTTCGACTTTCCGGTAGGGGGTCTCGATGAAGCCGAAGGGGTTCACCTGGGCGTACGTCGCCAGCGAGCCGATGAGACCGATGTTCGGCCCTTCAGGGGTCTCGATCGGGCACATCCTCCCGTAGTGGGAGGGATGAACGTCGCGAACCTCGAATCCTGCACGCTCCCGAGAAAGACCCCCTGGGCCGAGAGCCGAGAGACGCCTGCGGTGCGTGAGGCCTGCCAGGGGATTCGGCTGATCCATGAACTGGCTGAGCTGCGATGTGCCGAAGAACTCCTTGATCGCCGCCACGACAGGCCGGATGTTGATCAGGGTCTGCGGCGTGATCGACTCCGGATCCTGTGTCGTCATGCGCTCCTTGACGACACGCTCGAGCCGTGTCAGGCCCACTCTCACCTGGTTCTGGACAAGCTCTCCGACGGTTCGGATCCGCCTGCTCCCGAAGTGGTCGATGTCGTCCGTTCGATGCCCTGACTCGCCCGCATGGAGGCTCACGAGATAGCGGATCGTATCGAGGATGTCCTCTCTGGAGAGCACCCCGAGCTCGTCCTCGCGGTAGCGAGCCAGGTTCGGCTCAGGTCGATCGAACTTCTGGCTGAGCTTGTAGCGACCGACTCGCGTCAGGTCGTAGCGCTTCGGGTTGAAGAACAGAGTCTGAATGAGACCGCGGGCAGACTCGACGGTCGTGGGCTCACCTGGTCGGAGCTTGCGGTACAGGTCGAGGAGCGCCTCCTCCTTCGAGGGTGCCGTGTCGCGCTCCAGCGAGTTGCGAATCGAGGCTGCGCCCTCGAACAGGTCGAGGATCTCTTCGTCCGTCTCGGCCAGGCCGAGCGCCCTCAGGAAGGCGCTGACGTACTGGCGCCGCTTCCTGTCGACGCGCACCCCGATCGTGTCCCGCTTGTCCGTATCGAACTCGAGCCACGCCCCCCTTCCCGGGATGATCTTGGCCGAGAAGATGTCGTGGTCCGACGTCTTGTCGATCGCCTGGTCGAAGTAGACACCGGGTGACCGCACGAGCTGAGAGACGACGACCCGCTCCGTCCCGTTGATGATGAACGTGCCGTTGGCCGTCATCTGCGGGAAGTCGCCGAGGAAGACTTGCTGTTCCTTGATCTCGCCCGTGCCTCGGTTGATGAAGCGAGCGGTCACGAACAGCGGCATCGAGTAGTTGGCGTCTCGTTCTCTCGCCTCCTCGATGGTGAGCGTCGGATCCCCGAACCGGTGATCGGCGAGCTCGAGCGCCAGCGACCCTGTGAAATCCTCGATGGGTGAGATCTCGTTGAAGATCTCCTTGAGGCCCTCGGCGAGGAACCAGGCAAACGACTCGTGTTGTACGGCTAGCAGGCTTGGGAGGGGAAGTACTTCCGGGATCTTGGCGAACGACAGTCTCTCAGCGACGCGCGACGCGGCCAACAGTGCTCCTTCGTTGTGCAGGGCGTTCCAGGGTCATGGATCGCGGGACGGCAAAAAGCCAGGATAGCACGCGCCAACCCGGCTTTCAAAAGGGAAAGTTCAAGCTTTCACTGGACGGCCGTCGACCGTCGTTTGTCCGTGCGATCATACCCCCGAGGGGCCTACAGGGTCAAGAGTCGCCTACCGCAGCTCGACGGAAGCCCCCGCCTCCTCGAGCTGGGCCTTGGCCTTCTCGGCGTCCTCTTTGCTGGCCGCCTCGAGGACAGGGTTGGGCGCCTCGTCGACGAGCGCCTTCGCCTCCTTCAGCCCGAGGCTGGTCAACGCCCGGACTTCCTTGATCACCTGGATCTTCTTCTCACCTGCGGACACCAGGATGACGTCGAACTCGTCCTGCTCCTCGGCGGCCGGAGCCCCTGCCTCAGCAGCAGCTGCCGGTGCCGCCACAGCCATCGGGGCTGCCGCAGTCACACCGAACTCCTCCTCGAACGCATCGAGGAACTCCTTCAACTCCAGCACGGTCATCTCTTTGAAGACGTCCATCAACTCGTCTGTTGACAGCTTTGCCATCACTCACACCTCTCCTTCTTGGTCGTCGGCGACCTCGGCTTCATCGTCGGGCTTCTCTCCGTCCGGGATGGCTTCCGTGAGCTGATCGGCCTCAGAGCCGGCCTCCAAAGCCTCGGACGTAGCCTCCGAGGCTTCGGGCGCTTCGTCCTCAGGATCGGCTGGCTCGTCTGTAGCGGTCGGCTCCTCAGGCTCGGCCACCTCGGTGACCGGCTGCGCTTCGACCTCTTCCGCGACAGCTCCGCCTTCGGCTCTACGATCGGCCACCTGCCCGAACATGGATGCCGCATTCCGCAAGAGGGCGGATAGCAGCCCCACCAGCTGGCCGAGAGGTGCCTTGCCTGCCCCCACCACCTTCGCCAAGAGCACCTCCTTGGGCTCGATCCTGGCGAGGAGGCCAACCTTGGCAGGCTCGATCACCTGGCCGTTGAGGACACCGGCCTTCAACACGAGCTGGTCGTGATCGTCTGCGAAGTCCTGGAGGACCTTGGCGGTGAGCACCGGATCCTCCCCGGAAAAGGCGATGGCTGTGGGTCCCGAGAGCCACTCGTCGAGGCCCTCGAGTCCCAACGCTTCGACGGCTCTCCCGGCCAGGGTCATCTTGACGATCGTGTATTGGGCCTGCACCGCTCTGAGTCGTCGCCTGAGGTCCTGCTGCTGGGGAACG
>CAZKJJ010000237.1:0-4348 GCA_964553055.1 uncultured Acidimicrobiia bacterium | reverse complement strand
CGTCAGACCGCTTCTGGACGTCGACGTGGTTGGCCAGATAGAAGCGCCGCTCTGTCTCCACCACGTAGCGAAACATGGGCAGAACGTCTCTGTACTCTTGGTAGATCCTCAGCTCTACCTCGGACTCGAACCGCTCCAGGTCTTCTTCGGCCATCCACCTCTCCTCACGAGCACTGTGATGCTACTGCGACGCCTCCCGGTGGTCACGGGTCGGAGTCATGATGCGTCTGGGGTGTGACATCACAGCCCTCCGATTCGGTCGATCGGCCACACGGTCACGAACGCCCTACCCACGATGGATGAGATCGGGATCGGTCCGAAGCGTCTGCTGTCCTGGCTTCGGTTGCGGTTGTCACCCATCACGAAGACGGACCCTGCCGGGATGGTTTGGGGCCCGAAGTCAGGCATCGTCGCACCGTCTGGTAGGTAGGGCTCCTCGATAGGCTGCCCATTCACGAACACGACGTTGTCCGTGATCTCGATGACGTCACCCTCGACCGCGATGACCCTCTTGATGAACTCCTGGGTGGCGGCCAGCTGCAGCCCGAGGGACTCCATGATGGTCCTACGAACGGCTTCGAGGAACGGCTCGTCGGGCTGATCCGTCCCGAAAGGCGAGTCGAAGACCACGACGTCGCCCCGATCGGGACTGCCGAGCTGATAGGAGATCTTGCTGACGAGCACCCGGTCTCCAACCTCCAAGGTCGGCGCCATCGACAACGAGGGGATGAAGAACGCCTGGACCAGGAATGTCTTGATCAAGACGGCGACGACCAGTGCCACCAGGACCAGGATCGGAAGCTCCGCCCAGAACGAGCGGCGCTTCGGTGCCTCGTCGTCCGGGGCCTCAGGATCGACGGGCGGTTCGCTCATGGGTGCAGGGGCCCTTGCCTTCAGGGCTGAGATTCCCGGAGCTCCTTGATGCGAGCAGACCGCCCGACGCGATCACGCAAGTAGTACAGCTTGGCCCTGCGGACGTCACCTCTCCGCACGACGTCGATCTGCGCAATGACAGGGGAGTGGACGGGAAACACACGCTCGACCCCCACGCCGAAGCTGATCTTGCGGACCGTGAACGTCTCCGAGACTCCACGCCCCGACCGCCCGATCACGACGCCCTCGAACATCTGAATCCGCTCGCGTCCGGCCTCCGCCACCCTGACGTGCACGCGGACCGTGTCCCCGGGGCCGAAGTCTGGCAAATCCCCTCGTAGGAAGGCACTCTCGACGTCATCCAGCTTGTTCATCGGAGCTCCTTCGAAGGTCACCGGCCCGAGCGGGCCGGCCCCAAACAGTGTATCGGCCGCCACCGGCTACTGCGAGTCTTCAGGTGCCGGATGCAGATCCGGACGAAGGAGCCGTGTGCGCTCCACTCGCTGGCGCAGGCGCCACTCTTCGATCTCCCTGTGATTCCCCGACAACAAGACCTCGGGAACGCTCCAACCCCTGAAGTCGGCAGGCCGTGTGTACTGCGGCTCTTCGAGCTGGCCGTCGCGGAACGACTCCACGTCCAGCGATGCCGGGTTGCCGAGCACGCCGGGCAGCAGCCGAGTCACGCCCTCCACCACCGCAAGGGCGGCAACCTCGCCTCCTGCCAGCACGAAGTCGCCCAGTGAGATCTCCTCGTCCACGAGGTGGTCGGCCACGCGCTGGTCCACTCCCTCGTACCGACCGCACACCAGCGTGAGGTGTGGAATCACCGTCCACTGTCTCAGATCCACCTGGCTGAGGCGCCTCCCCGCGGGCCCGAAGAGGATGCGGTGGCTCGACATCAGAGGCTGCAGCGCGTCTGCCAGCGGTTCGACCATCATCACCATCCCCGCCCCTCCGCCGAAGGGAGCGTCGTCGATCTGTTTGTGTCTGCCGCGGCCGAAGCGCCTCAAGTCGACGACGTCAACTTCGACCAGCCCTTCGTCGACCGCTCTGCCGAGGATCGAGACACCGAGCGGAGAGAGGAAGAAGTCGGGGAATGCGGTGATGATGCTGATCCTCACGTCAGCCCTTCGGGTGCAGGAGACCTTTAGGGTATCGTTGCGAGCGAGGCTCGCGTTGGGGGAAGCAGACTTGAGCGGCGCCGACCCTTGGGGCATTCCCGTCGAGAGGGTGGAAGAGGAGGAGGAGGCGGGCCAGGAAGCACGCCCGGCTGACCGGCAGGAGGAGGGGCAGCCGCCTGAGGCGGCCAGGCACCCGTCGGCGGCGCAGGAGCCAGAGCTGCAAGCTCAGCATCCGTCAGCACCGGAGGAGTCAGGCGAACTCCCAGGAGCCGACATCCCCCGGCGACCCGGCACAGAGACAGCCCACGGTAGGGACGAGACAGCCACCGTCTGGGAGCAGGGCTCGGAGCCGGCCGCATCGCCCGAGGCGAGAGCTCGCGGGTTCTCGCAGATGCTGGCGGCGGCGCTCGCATCGATGCGCCCCAAAGACGAGATGTCCGCCGAAGCAGATCAGGGCGAGGAGGAGAGCGCGACCGAAGAAGCACCTGGCGCCGAGACAGGACTGATCGACGAGGACGTCCTCGACGAGACCCCGCCTTGGATGATCGAGCACGCAGTGGGCCAGGACGCTCCGGAGGCACCGAGCGACGAGCTGGAGAGCCTCGTGGCAGAGGTCGAGACGGGAGCAGAGCCCGAAGGCGTCGAGGACTCCACCCCCGAGGTGTACCGTGAGCTCGGAGGGCTGTCTGACGACACCCCGGTCGAGTCATTGGTGATCGCGGAGGCCGTGACAGACGACCTCTCCGAGCCTGCTTGGGAGCCTGCCGAGGAGCCGAGCTCCTGGGAGGACGCGGGAGCGAGCCCCCACACGGAAGCAGTCGAGGAACCAGAGGACGCCTCCCTGGAGGACTCGGCGGCGCAGGCCGAAGTCGACCAGCCCCCGGTGATCGCCCCCGTGGCGGTGAGTCCTGGCATCGAATGGGGTTCGCGGTGGCAGGAGACCGCCCAGGGATGGGTGGACGAGGCTGGCAGGACGACGTGGCGCCCGATCGTCAGCACCAGCCACGCCCTGGCGCAGTGGGACGTCGATACCTATCTCGGCCTCGTTTCGGGAGACGCCCTCGCCTCGGCCGCTGCCGCGGAGACCGGCATCGCATCTGCGCGCGCCGCTGCCGTGCAGCGGATGCTGGACGATGCAGTAGCCAGGGGTGCTCACGCCGTCGTCGGGACGAGCCTCTCGATGCACGCCCTTCCCGCAGGCATCCTCGTGACCGCCGTAGGCACCGCGGTCACGCTCCAGACGCGCGACTAGGCCGAGTCCTCGGCAGGAAGACGGCGAACTCGGAGGTCACCGGACACAGACGTGAGCGAGACTCGAAGGTCAGGGGTGCGATCATCCCGCACCTGCCTGGAGGCCTCCGGCAGCTCTACCCGACCACTGAGCGTCGTGACCGCCAGATCCACCCGGCTCCCTGTCTGGAGGCCAACGTCGACGTCACCGGACACCGTCCTCACCTTCAGGTCCCGACCGACGAACGCCGAGACGTCGATATCTCCCGAGGCCGTCTTGAGCTCGGCGTCGCCCTGGGCGCGCTCGACGCGAATATCGCCCGATGCCGTCCCAACGTTGGCGTCGCCGAAGAGCCCGTCGACGTAGACGTCGCCTGAGGCGGCGGTGATCCTGGCGCGTGAGGCGACCGTGCCCAGGTAGATGTCGCCTGATCCCGTCCGGATGGTGCACGTGCCGTTGATGTCCGAAGCCCGTATGTCACCGGAGCCGCTCTGCACGTGGAAGTCTCCTGCCGGAGCCTCGGCACTCACGTCTCCTGAGCCCACGGCGATCTGGAAGGACGTGAGCTCGGGCACCGAGAGATCGAGCCTGGCCCGCACCCGCCTGCCCCGGTCCTGTGTGATGCTGATCTGGTCGCCGAACTGCTCTATCACCAGACCCTCGACGTCGCGGCCCCGTGCAGACACCTCGATCGATCCTGGGGGGGATTGCACGACCCAGATGTCTGAGGCGCCCAGGCGAACCTCGACCCGAGGATGGTCGCCGACCGCGAAGTGCTCGACGCGCTCGCTCACAGGTCGAACGTCCCTTTGACCTTGGTCACGCCTCCTCGCCTCGTCTTGGCCGAGAGCGCCTTGACGATCCAGCTGTTGACCGAGTCTCCTGAGTCGCCCGCCGCGTCGTCGATCAGCCGCTTCAGGCTGTCAGGAAGTCGCACCGTCACCCTCGCCTCGTAGTCCGAGGGAGCGTAGGCGCTCTCCACCTCCTGGTGCCTGACAGCCAAACTGGGCTCTCCTTCCTCCATGACGACCTCGATGCGGTGCTCGGGTAGCTGTGCCTGCATCTCCGCGGCAGCCGCAGCCGCCAGCTCGACCGTCAACTCTCTCACGGCAGGCTCGAGCGC
>CAZKJJ010000236.1:0-4351 GCA_964553055.1 uncultured Acidimicrobiia bacterium | reverse complement strand
AAGCACGCCGAATACTGGATCGCCTGTACGGGTACGAGGTGTCGCCAGTCCTGTGGAAGAAGATCAAGCCCAGGCTCTCCGCAGGGAGAGTCCAGTCTGTCGCAGTCCGTCTGATCGTCGAGCGAGAGCGTCAGCGCATCGAGTTCCGCACCGCTTCCTATTGGGACGTGGTGGGCACATTCGTCAAGACGGAAGCCACGTTCGATGCAACTCTGAATGCTGTCGATGGCGTCCGCGTCGCGACTGGTCGCGACTTCGGGTCGGATGGGGCAGCACAAGGCGAGGTGCTGATCCTCGACGAGACACGGGCTTCGACGCTTGCCTCGGAGCTGTCCAGCGTGCCGTTCACGGTCGAGAACGTCGAGCGGAAGCCGTTCCGCAGGTCTCCGTACCCACCGTTTCGGACGTCGACGCTCCAGCAGGATGCTGGAAGGAAGTTTCGCTTCACGGCCGGACGCACGATGGCAGCTGCCCAACGACTCTACGAAGCGGGTCTCATCACCTACATGCGCACCGACTCGACCGCCCTCTCCGAGAGCGCCGTGGCCGAGGCGAGGCGCCTCATCGCCGACCGCTTCGGGCCCGAGTTCCTGACAGCCAAGCCGAGGACCTACAGCAGGCAGGTCAGAAACGCCCAGGAGGCGCACGAGGCGATACGGCCGGCAGGCGAACGCTTCGTCGACCCGCGCGATGTGGCTGCCCAGGTGGGCTCGGACGAGGCGCGGGTGTATGAGCTGATCTGGAAGCGCACCCTTGCATCGCAGATGGCAGATGCCAGGGGAGAGAGCATCAGGGTCCGACTGGGAGCGGACCGGAAGGAGGGAAGCCGTGTGACCTTCGCCACGAGCGGCAGGACGATCGCCTTCCAGGGCTTCCTCTCGGTGTACGTCGCAGACCGTGACGATCCGGCAGATGAGAGGGACGACCAGGAGCGGCCGCTGCCTGCCCTCGTGGAAGGAGACGCGGTCGACGTGGTCTCGATGGAGCCTGCGAGTCATGAGACCAAGCCTCCATCGCGGTTCACGGAGGCCTCGCTGGTGCGCCGCCTCGAGCAGCTGGGCATAGGCAGGCCCTCGACCTACGCGTCGATCATCACCACGATCCAGGACCGCGGATACGTCTGGAAGCGAGGAGCCGCACTGATCCCAACGTTCCTCGCCTTCGCGACAGTGGCGCTTCTCGAGGAGCACTTCTCAGGACTCGTTGACTACGCCTTCACGGCCAGGATGGAGGATGACCTCGATCAAATCGCACGAGGCGAGACGGAGCCGGTCCCCTGGCTGACCGGTTTCTACTTCGGTAACGGTGACCGAGGCCTGCGTGATCTCGTCGCCAACCGCCTCTCCGAGATCGATGCCAGGGAGGTGAACTCGATCCCGCTGGGTACCGACGAGCACGAAAGACCTGTCGTGGTGCGGGTGGGAAAGTTCGGACCCTTCCTCCAGCGAGGAGAGGACACCGCGTCAATTCCAGAACATCTCCCTCCCGATGAGCTCACCCTGGAGCTGGCGACGGAGCTGCTCGACGCTCCTTCTGGCGACAAGATCCTGGGAACCGATCCTGCTTCGGGCCTGACGGTGCTCGCCAGGAAGGGCCGGTTCGGACCGTATGTGCAGCTCGGCCAGGCAGAGGAGATCGACGAGTCCTCCAAACCAAGGACTGCTTCAGTCCCCTCGACCATCGACGTGGACGAGCTGACCTTGGACAAGGCGCTCGAGCTGCTGAGCCTGCCGCGCGTCCTTGGCGCCGACCCCTCAGGTGAAGAGATCACGGTCAACCGAGGACGTTACGGGCCCTACTTGAAGAGAGGCTCGGAGTCACGCAGTCTCTCCGCGGACGAGCAGGTCTTCACGATCACGCTGGAAGAAGCCCTCGAGCTCTTCTCGAAGCCTGCACCACCGCGCCGCTGGGCGAGTGCCGCCGATCTGAGGCAGCTGGGCGATGATCCCGAGACGGGAAGGAACGTCGTACTGCGGGAAGGGAGATACGGAACCTACGTCACCGACGGTGACGTCAACGCCTCTCTCAAGAAAGGTGACGATCCGGGCACACTCACGCTCGAAATGGCGCTCGACCTCCTGGAAGCCAGACGCAGGAGAGAAGCGGCCAAGGAGAAGCGGTGACCACGTCCCACGGGGGAGTCAGGCTTCCGCAGGCACGTTGAAGTCGGCCAGCAGAGTCCCATAGGGAGAGAAGACGATCGTCGAGACACACCCGGGAACGAGAGCGCTCAGCATCGCCGCCTCGCCTCGGTACAGACCGAGGAGCCGCCCGAGATAGGCGCCGAGCACGTCGCGGTCGCACACCACGGCGATGCGATCACGTTCAGTCAGCGAGAGAGCAGACGCTACGCCCCGTTCGATTCGGGCTCCAGCTTCTGCCAACGTCTCTCCCGTGAGCAGCGCTGAGAGCTCCTCCATCATCACAGGCTCCGATCCATCGAGCTTCATCGCCGTCTCGTAGGCCGGCCCGAGACGAGACGTGACGACGAGATGCGGCCGTATCGCCGACCGGAGAGCGGCCGCCTCCCTGGGATCCGTGGCATCCGGTACGACGAAGACAGCACGGCCTCCTGCCGCGAGGCGCTCCTCCAGATAAGGGGTGTCGCCCGGGATGTGGCGCGCATCGTTGAAGGCAGCCAAGCGCAGCCTGCCGCCCTCGAGAGCCATCCTGGTCAGTGCTGTGTTCGCGGAGCGCCCGAACAGCCTCGAGGAGACCGGAACCCCCGCGACGTGTTTGACGGCTTCGTTGATGACCCCGCCATGCGTGACGACGAGGGCTCGGCCCTGCCCGGCTGCCAGCTCGTCGACGGCCACCTTGACCCTCCCCGCGAACTCTCCCAGGCTCTCGGCGCCTCCGAACCGCACGTCCTCCCCAGACCTCAGCCGGTCGAGATCCTCGGTATGAGTCTCCTGGATGTCAGGCCACGTCAGTCCCTCCCACGTTCCGAGGTCGACCTCGCGCCAAGCAGGGCTGGTCACGAACCGCCCTCCCAGCACCTCTGCTGTCTCGAGCGCCCTGTCGAGATCGGAGACCAGGAGGACGTCGTAGTCATCGACATCGATCCGAGCAGCCAAGGACTCGGCCTGCCACCTGCCGCGCTCGGTGAGGCTGCTCTGACCTTGCCCTTGCAGGACCCCTGCCTCGTTGGCGGTGGTCTGCCCGTGGCGGACGAGCGTGATATCCATCAGAGGGCTGGGGCGATCCTCTTGCGGAGAACCCACCGGTCGCTGCCGGGTCCTGCCCAATCCTCCACGAGCTCCTTCCAGAATCCCTTCGACTCGTGAAACTCGACAGCAGCCTGGTTCTTGGGATCGGCCACGGCCTCGATCCACGTGCAACCCCAGGTGTGGGCCTGGCGCTCGAACCGCTCATAGAGATTGCTGCCGATGCCCTCACCTCTCCTGTCCGGATGCACGGCGGCGATGTGGATGTAGGCGACGTCCCGGTTGGTGTATGAGCGAAAGCCGATGAGAAACCCGATCAGCTCATCTTCCTCCACGACGGCATAGCCACCGAAGTGGTGGAAGAACACAGGGTGCACGGGCTCGTGGACCGTCTCTCCGAACCAGGCGTCGACACGCTCCCACGCCTGTAGGAAGTCTGAGGGCGCGAGGGCGCGTACCAGCATCTCAGCATCGTAGAGGAACCGACGGGATCAGGATCCGGCCGCAGGCCGGCCCCCGGTAGCCTGGCATCGTGCCTGTCGGAGCTCCAGTAGGCCTGATCAGGCAGTTGTCGAGCCTCGCTCGAAGGCTCGCTCGATGGTCGAGACCGCCTCTGAGCTCGGCCTCCAGCCCAACGTTGCGGTCTTCTTGTTCTCGAGTTCCTTGTACACGCCGAAGAAGTGCTCGAGCTCCCTCAGCAGGTGCTCCGGGACGTCTTCCAGCTCTGACGCCCCTTCCCAGAGGGGATCGCCTTCGGGCACACCGAGCACTTTGTGGTCAGGCTGACCCTGGTCCTCCATCAGGAACAAGCCGACGGGCCGGATACGGATCCTGCAGCCAGGGAAGGTCGGCTCCGAGACGAGCGCCAGAGCATCGAGGGGGTCGCCGTCGTCCGCCAGCGTGCCAGGGATGAACCCATAGTCTGCCGGGTACCGGGTGGCCGTGAACAACATCCTGTCCAGGAAGATCTCGCCGCTGCCAGCGTCCATCTCATACTTGTTACGGCTTCCCTTGGGGATCTCGACGACCATGGTCACCAGCATGGCCATGACTGTACCGACGGCGGGTAGATGACCGAGCGCCATAATCAGCCCGTGCGCGAGGCACTCGAAGGGCCCCAGAGGAAACCGGGTTACGTTCTGGTCCTCTCGTTGGGGGCGCTCGGCGTCGTCTTCGGGGACATC
>CAZKJJ010000235.1:1391-4369 GCA_964553055.1 uncultured Acidimicrobiia bacterium | reverse complement strand
GTCCCCGCCAGATCACCGCCTGGTCCTCGGCGACGAAGTAGTCCATCGAGATGGCCTTCACCCCATGCGACACCGGCGGGATGATCGAGCCCTCCAGCACGATGGGCTCACGTCGGACCCCGAGCATCGCAGGGATCGAGAACCCCCAAACGTCTGCGTCGACCAGACCGACGGCATGCCCGGCAGCTGCCAGGGCGACGCCGAGGTTCGTGGAGACAGAGGACTTCCCCACGCCACCCTTGCCGCTGGAGATCGCCACCACCCTGGTGGGGGAGCCTGCCCGTGAGAGCTCGCCCTTGGCGGGTCGAAGGCGGGCCATCATGGCGGCCCTGGCGTCCTCGGACATGAGGACGTATGAGACATGGACCGAGCGGACGCCGTCGATGGATCCCACCGCCGCCTGGACCGCGGCCTCGAGCTGCGGCACCTGCGCATAGTTGGGAGCGACGAGCGCCAGCTCTACCTCGACAGAGCCTCGACGGCGCACCGCAACGCTGCTCACCACGCCGAGGTCTCCCAGCGGCCTCCCGAGCTCGGGGTCGATCACCCCCTCGAGAGCGGACCTGACCGTTTCGACATCGACCATGGAAGCGTCACGACCTCGAGAGGTTGGGGAACGCTCGTAACTATAGTGAGGGGTGGAATCTCTCCCAGACGATGGATCCACGCCAACTCGACCGCACACTCGGTGACCTGACGTCGTCCCTGGGCGACGCCACGAGGCGCGGCATCTACCTGATGATCAGGCAGGAGCAGGACCCCGTGACGGTGGCAGGCGTCGCCGAGTCCTTCTCCATCCACCCCAACGTGGCACGCCACCACCTCGACAGGCTCTCCACTGATGGCTACGTCCGCGTCTCCACCAAAAGACCGGCCAGGACCGAGCAAGGTGCAGGGAGGCCGGCCAAGGCCTACGAGGCAACCGGCAAGGAGATCGATCTCCATTTCCCTGCCAGACGCTACGACCTGCTCTCCGAACTGCTCGTACGAGTGGTCGAACGGGTGGCCCCCGAGAACATGGCCGACGTGGCCAGAGAGGTCGGAAGGGACTACGGCAGGGAGATCGCCGCCAAGCTCGACAGCGCGGACGCGGCGGGATTCGAGGCTGCTGTCAAAGCAGTGGCCAGAGCCATGTCCTCCGTCGGATTCCAGATGGCCGCCGACACGTCAGCAGGGAAGCTCATCACCAACCATTGCCCTTTTGGCACGACCGCCACCGATCACCCTGATCTCATCTGCTCCCTGGACCAGGGCATCGTCGCCGGCATGATGGAGATGCTCCAACAGGATGTGGATCCGGCGATTCACCCCCACCGCACCCTCGAGGAGGAGTGCGTCACCGAGGTTCCGGTGACCATCTCGGCTCGCTAGACAACACCAGCTAGCAGTTCGCATCAGTACCGGTAGGCAGCGTCGTCCGCTCCCTCTATCAGGCCACGCAGGTAATGGACGAACAGCTCCCCACCCTCGAGCAGCTCCGTGGCGGCCAACTGATCACCGAGGCAGGCCAGTTCGGCTTCTTTGCCCAGGGGCTCTTCCCCTTGGGCATAGAGCCTGCTGTGGCATGAGTCGTGGACGACCGCTCCTGCGTACCAGACCACCTGCTGATCAGGGGTGTCCGGGTGCGTAGGTGACGTCTCCGCCGCCTATTCCACGCTGGATCGACAGAGCTCTGGCCAGCTCGAAGGGAGGTTCGCCAGGGTCCCCGCGGTCACTGTTCTGAGAGGCGGATGGCTGAGAGCATCCCCCCGTACGATTGGATGCCGTTGACGGCGTTGAGGACAGGAAGTGTGATGCGTTGTGTGTGGATCTCCTGGTATGACTGGAAGTAGAGGGGGATCCAGGGCAGATCCACAAACAACGCTTCCTGCATGCGGGTGGCTGCCTGAACTGCATCTGCGAGATCGAGCGAGTCGAGGAACCCCGTTGCGAGGGTGTCGTAGGCGGGATCCGTGTACCCGGAGACGTTTCCGCTGCCGTCTGTGCTGAACCAATCGACCAGCTGCCGCGGATACGCGTCGGTGCTGAAGGCCAGTATTGCCATGTCCCAAGCGTCTCCGCTTATCCACTCCTCGAGTTCCAAGGGAGTGAAGCCGAAGTCGACCACGAGATCCAGGCCCAGGACGTCAAGCCCGTTCTCCACGTAGAGATCCCAGGTGGCCAGAAACGGATCGAACCCGGGTCCGACCGACCCGACCTGGACTGGGCCGGGCGACTCACCCTCAAAGCCGAGACCAACGCCGTCCCGATCGAGGCTCGGCACTCGCTCCCATGTCCAGCCTGCTGTCTGCAACATCTCCACGGTCGACGTCAAGCGGTCCTCGTCGCTTCCGCGGCATACCGGCTGACCGACCCGCTGCCACGGTTTGAAGGCCGGCAGGAACGAGTACGAAGGGATCGCCTGACCGGCAAGGATCTCCTCGGAGACATACTCCCTGTTCAGAAGACAATCGAGGGCCTCCCGAAAGCTCAACTCGCTCATCGGGAACCGGTCGAGATTGAGGGCCAGGAACCGCACTTGTGAGCTGGGGACCCTTTCGATGATCTCGATGCCTGGCTCCTGGAACTGTGACTGGAGGCCTCTCGATAATGGAGATGGGTTCAGCCACAGGTCGGTCTGGCCATCGAGCATCGAGATGGCCACCTCGTCGTAGGTGGCGAACGATCGGATTTCGGCTGACTGCGCGTATGGGCCTTCGGTCCAGCTCGCCACCGTATCGCCTGAGGGAGAACCGCCGTACACCTCAGAGATACCTAGCCGTTCGTTGACGTAGTCGACCGCGCCGTTCTCATACACCGCGAAGGTGGCACCTCCGTCGAAGTAGTAGGGGTTGGCGGTCAGGGTCCACCGCCAATAGGGGCCGTACTCACCGGCGGCTTCTTGGGGGGTGCTCATCGAGCCGTAGGGCCCAGAGGTGGGGGCTTCGGTGCCGTCCAGAGCCAGGACCTCTTCGGGTGTCAGCCCTTCGATCCTCTCC
>CAZKJJ010000235.1:0-1381 GCA_964553055.1 uncultured Acidimicrobiia bacterium | reverse complement strand
ATCTGCCACAGAGCCACCCCGAAGTGCCAGTCCGCCATCGACGGCCGCCCGTCCCAGGTCAAACGGACTCTCGAGGGCCCTACCGCCTCGATGGAGGCCAACCCCATCGTCGGCATGCCAAGACGAGCCAACGTCGAGAACGTGAACGCCACATCATCGGCGTCCACGGCGTGCCCATCGCTCCACAGAACCCCAGACCGCAGATCTACGTCCGTCAGCCAGCTTGCCCCTGCCGCCGATCCTTCCGGGGGCTGGGACTCTGCGGCCAGCATCGGAATCAACTCGCGGCCGGGAGGGAGCTCCCGGAACAGCGAAACCTCGGTCGGCACCCCGTACCAGACATCCGGAGGATCAACCGCCAGGTTCCCAGAAGTCGGTGGTTCCAGCATCCGCATCCACGGATTCAGCGGCGGTAGCCGAAGACCCGCCATCCCGATACCCAGCGTGAACGTCGAATCTGCGTCCCACGTTGGGAAAGGCCGCTCGGTCGTCGTTGTATCACCAGACGTGGTCGTGGTCAGGGATAGCGTCGAAGGGACCTGCTCGGTGACACACGCCGCAGCCAAGAGCGCAACCAGCCAAACCCGCAGTCTCATCACGCAACGCTACGCATCACACGTCCACTCTGGGGACCCGCCTCCGTTGCGTGAGGCCCCAACGAGACCAGCCGCCCCCACGAGACGCCGCCCCACCAGGCCTGATGGGCGCCTGTGGCGTCATGGGCCATTTCAGTCGAGAGGCCTCGCCCTCCTCTCGGCCACCTGGTCAGGCCTCGGTACAGTAGGAACGTGCCACACGATCCCTTCTCAGCGCGCAGCGAGCTGAAGACGCCCCTCGGCAGCAGAGCCATCTACCGCCTCGATGCGCTTCGAGACATGGGGGACATCGACAGCATCCCCTACTCGATCAAGGTGCTCATCGAAGCGGCCCTGCGCCGCCACGACGGGCGGACCGTGACCGACCGCGACATCGAGGCGCTGGCCTCCTACGACGCGTCCAAGGTCACGGACCGCGAGATCGCGTTCGTGCCGGGAAGGGTCATCCTGCAGGACTTCACAGGCGTGCCCGCGGTGGTCGATCTCGCCGCCATGCGGAGTGCCATCGTCAAGATGACGGGCGACGAACGCTCAGCCCTCATGGTCAACCCACGAGCCCAGAGCGACCTGGTGATCGATCACTCCGTCCAAGTCGACGAGTTCGGCACCGCGATCGCCTTGCGCGTCAACAGCGAGAAGGAGTTCTCCCGCAACCGGGAGCGGTATGAGCTCCTGAAGTGGGGTCAGGCTGCCTTCGACAACCTGAGAGTCGTACCTCCTGCGACTGGGATCGTCCACCAGGTCAACCTCGAGTACCTGGCCAGGGTGGTCTGGGACGACGGCAC
>CAZKJJ010000234.1:0-4379 GCA_964553055.1 uncultured Acidimicrobiia bacterium | reverse complement strand
CGATCGAGAACAGGTGGATGAGCGCCCCGATGCCGGTGACGATCAGGGTCATCAGCGCCGCGAGCGGATCCCAGAGCAGTTCGACGACGGCCCCAACGCCGGGCATCCACGAGTACAGGACCGTCACCTCCGATTGCCCCCCGCCTTCGAAGAAGGGAATCGCCAGCGCCAGCGCCCAACCGAAAGAAGCCACGACCGTCAAGGTTGCCAGCCATCCGGCGAGGGGCTCGCCAAGGGCCCTGCCGAAGAAGTGGAGGAGGACCGCACCTGCCAGCGGCAGAGCGATGACGATCCACACCAAGTCGGGCGACATCAGCCTCTGAGCTCCGAGAGCTCGTCGACGGATGCCGTCGCCCGCTGCCTGAACACTGCCACGATGATCGCCAACCCGACGGCGACCTCGGCCGCAGCCACCACGAGGACGAAGAACACGGCCACCTGACCGTCCAGGTTCCCCAAAGCCCTCCCCGCTGCCACGAACGTCAGATTCACGGCGTTCAGCATCAGCTCCACCGCCATGAACATGATCAGCGCGTTTCTCCTGACGAGCAGACCGACCGCGCCGATGACGAACAGGACCGCTGCGAGTCCCATGTACCAGCCTGCGGTGACGATCATCGCTCGCTCCTGTAGAAGGCGAGTGACAGAGCACCGACCGCGCCGATCGTGAGCAGAACGGCGGTGCCGATGATGGGCAGTACCCACCCTGAGAAGAGCACCCTGGACAGCTCCTCGATCGTTCCGGTGGCGTCCGCTGCGGCCTGCTCCGGAATGACCCAGTCGAACCTGACTGCGAACAGCAGGGTCCCTGACACGGCTACCACCACGCCGATGAACACGGCGACCAGCTTTCGCTGGGCCGGCAGGTGCTCGCTCGTGTCCTCTGCCCTGTCGACACCGATCAGCATGATGACGAACAGGAACAGTGTCATGACCGCGCCCGCGTAGACGATGACCTGCACCGCAGCCACGAAGTGGGCCAGGTGCACAACGTAGAACACCGCGAGGGCGAACATGGTGGCAAGCAGGCCCATGGCGCTGTACACGGGGTTCCTGGCCAGCACGACCGCAAGGGCTCCCGATACGGCCACCGTCGCCAACAGCACGAACAGGACCGCCTCGATCATGGGGTCTGCTCGTCTTCACGCGGGCGGGAAGCCTCCTCAGGGGCGGGTCGCTCTCCAGAACGCTGTGGTGGTTCAGCCGGTCGCAGCCCGACCCCCGCTGAAGGTGTCCAGGAGACGGTGCCCTCATAGGCAGCCCTCCCAGCCGAGGCGGTCGCCCGCAGCCAACCGTCCGCGATCCTCAGCTCATCCAGGTCGACGAGGGGTCCCGACCCCTGCGGGTGACGAGGGGTCCCATCCGGCTCGACGAGTAGCTCGTCCCTGCCGTAGATCGCTTCCTGCCTGTCGGTCACCGAGAACTCGAACAGGTGGGTCATCGTGATCGCCTCGGTGGGGCAAGCCTCCACACAGAGCCCGCAGAAGATGCAGCGCAGCATGTTGATCTCGTAGATGAACCCGTACCGCTCCCCAGGGCTCACAGGCCCCTCAGGTGGGTTCTCCTTGCCTCGAACGTAGATGCATCGTGCAGGGCACGCTCCTGCACAGAGCTCACAGCCGATGCACTTCTCCATGCCGTCCTCGTAGCGGTTGAGGACGTGCCGTCCGTGGAAACGCTGTGGCTTTGGTCGTTTCTCCTGCGGGTAGCGGCGCGTCACGGGTCGACGGCCGAGGTGTCTGAACGTCACCGCCAAGCCCTTGGCGAAGTCTCTCACCACCCCCAACGTCTGCTCCTCAGCTCCATGGCGCTCCGAACTCCCTGAGGCTGACCGCCACCGTGGCAGCTACGAGCCATGCCAGCGCAGCGGGAATGAGGCGCTTCCAGCCGAGCGTCATCAGCTGGTCGTAGCGAAGGCGCGGCAGCGTGGCGCGGATCCAGAAGAACAAGAAGAGGACCAGCGCCGTCTTCGCGAAGAAGTAGGCGACGGGCAGCAGAGCCGACACGACAGCAGGCAACGAGTCATCGAAGGTCGGCCCGTTCCAGCCCCCGAGGAAGAAGACGGTGACGAGGGAGGACATCGTGAAGATGTTGATGTACTCGGCAAGGAAGAACATGGCGAATCTGACCCCCGAGTACTCGGTATGGAACCCGCCCACCAGTTCCTGCTCCGCTTCGACCAGATCGAAGGGCGCGCGGTTGGTCTCGGCCACGGCGGCGATGAAGAAGATCACGAAGGAGATGAACATCGGAAAGATGTTCCAAGCAGGGACGTACCTGAGGAACCACGAGAGAGCAGGGATCGCGTCCTCGAACGTCCCTGACTGCTCGGCAACGATGCCGGAGAGGGACATGGTCCCCATGTAGGCGACGACCGGAACGAGAGCCAACCCGAGTGCTGCCTCGTAGGAGATGGCCTGAGCGCTCGCTCTGATGCCTCCCAACAGCGGGTACTTCGATCCTGAGGACCAGCCGGCCAGGACGACTGCGTAGACAGCGATCGAGGACATGGCAAGCACGTACAGCACTCCCACGTTGAGGTCGGTCCCCTGGAGCGCGATCTCGCGGCCACCCACGGCGAAGGTGCCACCGATGGGCACCACCATGAACATCAGGAAGGCCGGGATGATCGCGAGAACGGGCGCTGCGAGGTAGATACCCAGTTCGACCTTGCGGGGCGTCAGCGGCTCCTTGAAAAACAGCTTGATGCCGTCCGCCAGAGCCTGGAGCATCCCCCAGGGTCCTGCTCGGTCGGGCCCGACCCTGCTCTGCATATCCGCTACGAGCTTTCGCTCGATCCAGATCAGGAGGAGCGTCGTGACCAGCAACACCGCGAAGACGGCGACCGCCTTGACGACCGAGACGGTGATCAGGAACCAGTCCATCAGCCTCTCCTGCCGAGGGTCACGGCGAGCCCTGCGGCCGGCACCCGGGCGCCAGGCTGGTTGAACGGGACGTAGACGACTCCAGGCAGGAGGGACTCGTCGATGCGCAGCGGGAGCTGGATAGCGCCTCGTTCGGTTCGGAGCTCCACGATGTCTCCCGGTGCCGCTCCCGACTTCGCCGCCTCGTCTGGGTGCAGGAACGCCGCAGCCCCAGGGGCGAGCTTGCCAAGCGTATGGCTGATCGCGGTGGTGACCCCTTCGTCATAGAGGGTGCGCGCCGCGTGGAGGACCAGCGGTGCGCTCGTGGGATCGAGCCTGTGGCGGACCGGCACGAAGTGGAAGGGCATGGCTGCCTCGGGGACGAGCACCCCCTCCCGCTCCTGGTCGAGCAGATCCCACGAGATCCCGGCGTAGGCACCCTGGAGTGCCGCGATCTCCTTGGAGGCGACACCGGCCGACGGAAGGCCGATCGGCCTCCCCATGCGCTGGGAGAGCTCGTCGAGGATGTCGACATCCGCCCTGCTCTGGCCGGGAGCGGCGATGATCCGGTTCACCTTCTGGACTCTGCCTTCGAGGTTCGTCACCGAGCCCTGCTTCTCTGCGAAGGAGTGGGCGGGGAGCACGACGTCCGCCTGCCGGGCCGAGGGCGTGAGGAAGAGATCGACCGCAACGAGGAAGTCGGCAGCCTCGAGCGCCCGGTCGGCCAGGAGCCCGTCTGGCAGGTCGGATACAGGGTCAGCTCCCAGCAGCAGCAGTCCCCTGATCTCTCCCGCGGCGACGCTCTGGAGGATCCCTGGCGTCTCGAGTCCAGGCGTGTCGGGGAGCTCCCCCCAGCCGGCACGGAGAGCCGCCCTGCCCTGCTCGAAGCCGAAGCGGCCAGGCAGCAGGGTGGGGCTCAGGCCCATGTCGAGCGCTCCGTAGACGTTGGAGCGGCGGGCGAGCGGCATGATCTTGGCTCCGAGCTCGTCCCTGGCGAAGGCGGCCACCGATTCCGCCAGCCGCCTGTCCTCGGCGAGGCCTGTCCTCCCTACGAGGGCCACGACGTCCCCTTCGCCGAGCGCCAGGCGTGCCTCCCCGTACGCTCCCTTTCCCTCCTCCAGATCTCGCAGGGCCCGGCGGCCCTCACCTGGCCGATAGGTGAAACGGAAGGTCGCTCTGTCATCGAGTCCCGTCCGCCTCGGGTGGAGGACTACGAGGCGGGCACCTCGCTCCTGGACGGCGTGCCTGACGCGGAGGTAGAGCGTCCCGATCTCCTCCTTGAGGTCGGGGCCCCACAGCAGGATGGTCTTCGCCTGGTCGAGGTCGGGGATGGTGGCGCGGGGCGCGACCCCCACCATCAGCCCTGGATCGAGCCCGTCGTCGAGCTGCGCGTCGACGTGGTTGGTGCCGACCGAGGCCCTGAGGAACTTTCCGAACGCGTACGCGTCCTCGTTGGTGCTCCTCGCTCCACCGATCCCTGCCACGGCGCTTCCCCCCACTTCGCTCTGTATCTCC
>CAZKJJ010000233.1:0-4381 GCA_964553055.1 uncultured Acidimicrobiia bacterium | reverse complement strand
TGACTACCCCCTCCCCGCTTGTTCCTCTGATCTGTGATTCTCGGAGGGCTCGGAAGTCTGCCAGGTGCTGTGCTGGTGGCCGCGATCGTGGGGCTGATCGACTCCTTCGCCAAGGCGCTGATCCCCGAGCTCTCGTTCTTCACGCTGTTCGCTCCCATGGCCCTGATCCTGTTGGTCCGACCACAGGGGCTCCTGGGGAAGCCGCAATGAAGCGCCTCTCGATCGCGACGCGGGTAAAGCTCGGACTGCTGGCGGTCGGCGTCATCGCCGGGATCGCAGCTCCCTATGTGGTGAGCCCCTTCATCGTGGGCTTGCTCACGCTGGCTCTGGTCGCGGGGCTCTTCGCCATGAGCATCGACATCCTGTCTGGATACGGAGGCCTCGTCACGTTGGGTCAGGCCGGCATCTCGGCGACCGCCGCCTACGGGGTCGGGTATCTCGCCAACAACACGGAGTGGGGATTCCCAACGCAGGTCTTGGTGGGATTCACGGCGGGCGTGCTTGCCGCCGCGCTCTTCGCAGTCATGGTCATGCGAGCGAGCGGGGTCTATTTCATGATGATCACCCTGGCCCAGGGCATGATCATCTGGGGGCTCTCGATCCGTCTGTACCAGGTCACAGGAGCGGAGAACGGGCTCACGGGAATCGACCGGCCGCCACTGATCGCCGCCTACTGGCGGTACTACTGGTTCGTGCTCGGCGTCGTACTGCTGTGCTCCCTGCTGATGGTGATCATCGTGAGATCACCGTTCGGGTTCGCGGTGAAGGGAATCAGAGAGAGCGAGAGCAGGATGCGTGTTCTCGGCTACAACCCCGCGTTCCAGAAGTTCTACGTGTTCGTGGTCTCCGGTGTCTTCGCCTCCATCTCGGGGATCTTGCTGGTCTACCTCAACGAGTTCATCAGCCCCTCCGCGGTGACGCTCGCCGCGTCTGCCATCGGCCTTCTGGAGGCGATCCTCGGGGGAATCGGCACTCTGGTGGGTCCCATGATCGGCGCGTTCATCATCGTGTTCCTGCGCAACCTGGTGAGCACCTACATCGAACGGTGGCCGACGCTCATCGGGGTCGTCTTCATCGTCGTGGTGCTGTATGCACGCGGCGGGATCGTCGGAGGGATATCGAGCCTCTGGTATCGCTGGCTGGCACGCGCCGGCGCCGGGGCCGGAGGTCTAGAGAGTGATCAAAGTCCAGACGCCCTCATGGAGCCTTCGGGAGTGCCATAGGGCGCGGGAGTAATGAAAGCACGCTAGGAAGGAGGAACGGAATGAGCCAGTTACGGCTCAGGCTATTCGTGGGAGCGGCGGTGATCGCGTTGGTAGCCGCGGCTTGCGGCGAACCAGGAACCGAGGAGACGACGGCGACGACGGAAGCGCCGACGGTCACGACGGCGCCGCCTGCGGCGACGACCGCACCGCCCACCGAGACGACCGAGCCACCGGAGGCCATGGAGCCGATCAGGATCGGCCTGCTCCAGCCCCTCACAGGCGGTCTGGCCGCCTCGGGAGGTGATGCCAAGGACGGCTTCGAGCTCTACTGGGCGACCAACGGCCAGGAGGCAGGAGGTCGCGCCATCGAGTATCGGATCGAGGACACGGCAGGCGATCCGGAGACCGCCATCCAGAAGGTCAACGAGCTGGTTGACAACTATGGGGCGGACATCATCATCGGTGAGCTGCTGGCCAACGTCACCTTGGCGCTGGCAGACAACCTGAAGGACAAGGACGTCATCTTCATGTCGCCGATCGGCTCGGCTGATGACCTGACCCAGCGAGAGATCGAGACGTACCCGAACTTCACGAGGGCAGGAGGCTGGACATCCAGCCAGACAACCCACGTGTTGGGGCAGTACGCCTACGACCAGGGGTACCAGAACGTCGCAACCATCTGCACCGACTACGCGTTCGGGCATGAGAACTGCGGTGGCTTCGTGCAGGTGTTCACCGAGGCCGGAGGCACGGTCGACCCTGCTCAGCAGCTGTGGAACCCCCTAGGTTCGACCGACCTCGGGACGTATGTGACGCAGCTCGACGGCTTCCAGCCGGATGCGGTGTTCTCGCTGCAGGTCGGTGCCAGCGTGGCCGACTTCCTGAAGAACTGGAGCGACTTCGGACTGTTCGGTGAGATCCCTCTGCTCGGCGGCGAGGTCCTGCTGGACGTGTCGAACGTCAGGAATGTTCCCCCTGAGCAGGTGGAGGGTCTGATCTCGTCAGGCCACTGGGCGGAGGGCCTCGATGCGCCCGCCACCCAGGACTTCGTCGAGATCTTCGACCAAGCCACTGGGAAGCTGCCCTCGTACTACGCGGCGGCGACGTGGACGGCGGCGCAGTACATCACAGAGACGCTCGAAGCCACCAACGGAGATATCTCCGACCGGCTGGCGGCACTCGAGGTCATGAAGGGCCTCCAGCTCGACACGCCGTTTGGACCTTCGGTGCTCGACGACTATGGGAACCCCATCTACGACATCTACATCAGGGAGGTCGTGGCACGGGACGACGGTCGCCTCTGGAACGAGGTCATCGACACCTACGAGGACGTCGATCAGTTCTGGCCGAAGACGGCCGACGTGTATCTGCAGCAGCCCGTGTACAGCAGGGACTTCCAGGGCAACGCAGGGGCGTAGGAAGCGGAATGACGGATCCGATCCTGTCCGTCGAGGGCGTCACCGTGGTGTTCGGAGGCGTCACGGCGCTGGACCGCGTGTCACTGCGGGTGGGCGCCGGTGAGCGATGGGCTGTGATCGGACCCAACGGAGCAGGGAAGACGACCCTGTTTCGGGCGATCACTGGGGAGGTGTACCCGACCGTTGGTCGGGTACACCTCTTCGGATCGGATGTGACGCGCGTCCCTCCCTATAGAAAGGCGCAGAGGGGGCTCGGCAGAACCTTTCAGATCACCAACCTCTTCCAGGCGCTGACCGTTGAGGAGAATCTGGTCATCGCAGCCCAGGCACGTCGGCGGTCACGCCACGCCTGCTGGCGACCGCTGCGGGTGAGAGGCTGGCTGGAGGAGCGGATAGCGTTCGTTCTCGAGCAGGTGGGTCTGGCTACGCCTCGGAAGCGTCCCGTCTCCGAGATGTCACATGGGGAACAGCGCCAGCTCGAGATCGCCATGGCTCTGGCAGCAGACCCACGGCTCCTGCTGTTGGACGAGCCTGCGGCAGGCCTCTCGGCTGCGGAGCGCAACATCATGCGCCAGCTGATCTCGTCCCTTCCCGCGGAGCTGCCGATCGTGCTGATCGAACATGACATGAGCATCGCCCTCGACCTGGCAGAACGAGTTCTCGTGCTGGACAACGGTCACCTTATCGCCGAAGGCTCGCCTGCAGAGATCCGAGACGATCAGAGAGTTCAAGACGTGTATCTGAGGAGCGACTGATGCTGGAGGTCGAGGAGCTCCACTGCTCGTACGACACCGCTTCTGTGCTGTCCGGAACCTCGCTGGCCATTCGAGATGGAGAGGTGCTGGGTCTTCTCGGCCGCAACGGCATGGGGAAGACGACCCTAGTCAGGGCCATTGCTGGGATCGTCCCTCCGCAAGTCCTCGGGGGCTCGGTCCGCTACAAGGGGCAGGAGCTGCTCGGGCGAGAGAGCTACGAGATCTCTCGCATGGACATCGGCTACGTGCCGCAGGGCAGGCACATCTTCGGGAGCCTCACTGTCGTGGAGAACCTGGAGGTCGTCGCCAGAGCAGGCAAGGACGTACGCGACCCGTGGACGGTGAGCCGCGTGTTCGAGCTCTTTCCCCGTCTGGCAGAGCGGTCTGCCAGCTTCGCGAGGACCTTGTCGGGTGGTGAGCAGCAGATGCTGGCCATCGCGCGGGGACTGATGACCAACCCTTCGCTCTTGTTGATGGACGAGCCATCGGAAGGGCTGGCCCCGATCGTGCTCAAGGTGATCCGAGAGCGGCTGGAGGAGCTGAAGGGCTCGCACCTCTCGATCCTGCTGGTCGAGCAGAACCTCGGCCTGGCGCTCCGGCTGGCAGACCGCGTCAACGTCATGGCGGACCACGGTGAGATCGTCTGGGGAGGGACGCCTGCCGAGCTCGAAGGCGACCCGGCGGCGGTCCTCAAGTACCTGGGCGTCTCTGGGTAGCTCGACCGCCACAAGGGCGCGGTCCTCCTCGCGGTAGGATCGAACCCGATCCGTCCTGGAGTGCCCTCATGGCGAACATCTCGATGTTGGAGATCGACGATCTGATGGAGACCAGCCTCGCCCCCTACGTCAGAAAGTGCCTGAAGCACCGTGCGCCGGATCCGGCGTTTCACGCCATCCAGGGCCACAACGAGGACCTGTCCCGAGCGATGTACATCGCCTGGGGCACGGTCTTCAACACCGGCGTCATCGACCACACGCTGAAGGAGATCATCCGGATACAGCTG
>CAZKJJ010000232.1:0-4391 GCA_964553055.1 uncultured Acidimicrobiia bacterium | reverse complement strand
AAGGGAGGCTCGGCGCCGAACATCATCCCCGAGTACACGCACTCCTCCTGGTACGTGAGGGCAGACAGCATGCCGCGGCTCGAGGAGCTCACCGAACGTGTGATGGGCTGCTTCGAGGCGGCGGCCCAAGCCACAGGCTGTCGCTGGGAGTGGCACGAGCTGGGGAGACCGTACGAGAACCTCGATTCGGACCCGGTACTCGGCAGTATCTTCGCGGACAACGCCCGCGCTCTGGGAAGAGAGATGCTGCGGGGCTCCGACCTGATGGTCGGTGAAGCAGGCTCCACAGACATGGGCAACGTGAGCCACGTCCTTCCATCCATCCACCCGATGTTGGACATCGACTCCCTCCCGGCGGTGAACCACCAGGCGGAGTTCGCAGCCCACACGATCACCGAAGCCGGTGAGCGCGCGATCAGGGACGGAGCGCTCGCCATGGCGTGGACCGTGATCGATCTGGCCGCAGCCGACCGCTGGGCCGAGCTGGGCATTGGACCCGACTGAGGCCCGGGAACCAGCCGTGGCCAGGCAGCCAACCGAGCTAGCACCACCCAGCGGCGGGTGACGCAGGGGTCGCGTGTTGGCCTGCGGGGCCTGAATCCGCGTTCCTGGCAATGGAGGCTTCGACAACCGGGGCTTCCATTGACAGGAACGGGCCTGCGAGGCCCCTCGGGTCCGACCCAGCCATGCCCGCGGCCGGCCTGAGCGACGAAACACTGGTACGCACCCCTCGCGGATCGACGCCGGATCGCTCGGATTGCTAGGTTCCGCCCAGACCGTCGGTCAGGTTGGCAGCCATGGCCGATAGGGATCGCTCGGAGACGAGAAGGAGGGTTTCGCGATGAAGCGACGGCAATTGCTGCTGTATGCGTTGCTGGGGTTGGCTCTGGTGGCTGCAGCATGTACATCGGACGATGAGACGACGACCACAGCTGAAGGCGCAGCCGGCGGAGGAGGTCAGGCGGCAGGTTCGCTGTTGGACGAGGTGATGGCCCGGGACAGCGTGAGGTGCGGGACTCGTGATGCGCTCCCGGGTTTCGCCGTTCTGACACCTGAGGGCGACCATGTCGGCTTCGACGCCGACTTCTGTCGTGTGATCGCCGCCGCGGTGCTCGGTGATGCCACCAAGGTGGAGTTCGTCGACCTCGAGACACCAGATCGGTTCACCGCCCTTCAGTCAGGTCAGGTCGACGTCTTGGTCCGCAACACCACGTGGACCGCGGGTCGAGACGGACTCGAGCGCGCCACGTTCCTCACGCCGAACTACTACGACGGCCAGCGCATGATGGTGGCGGCCGAAACCCCGTACCAGTCGGTCACTGAGATGGACGGGGTGATCATCTGCGTTGCCGCGGGAACGACCACCGAGGGAAACGCCGCCAGCGCTGCGCAGTTCTATGGCCTCGACTGGGAGATTCGGCCGTTCCCCAACACGGACGAGCTACAAGCGACGTTCGAGGCGGGCGGCTGTGACGGCTGGAGCTCCGACTACAGCCAGTTGGTTGGACTCAGGTCGACCTACCCGGCCGGACCAGAGGCGTTGAGGGTCCTGCCCGAGACGTTCTCGAAGGAGCCCCTGGCGCCCGTGGTCCTCGACGGCGACAGCACCTGGGCACAGGCCGTCGACTGGGCAGTCATCGCCACGATCCAGGCCGAGGAGTTCGCCATAACCCAGGCCAACGTGGACGAGGTCCTCGCGACGACCACCAACCCCAACATCAGGAAGTTCCTGGCTGGGGAGGACGTCGATGCGGAAGGCAACGCAACGACGTTCGATCCCATGCTCGGCCTGCCGAGTGACTTCGCCTATCAGGTCGTGAAGCAGGTCGGCAACTACGGTGACATCTTCGGAAGGAATCTCACGCCTCTCGGTCTCGAGCGCGGGCCCAACGCCCAGTGGCTCGACGGTGGGCTGATGTACGCACCGCCCTATCGGTGATGACGAAACGTGCGGGTAGCGGGCTCCTGCTACCCGCACATCACCCATGACGGAGGACCGCACCCCACGCACTCCGATCTGGAGAGACATACGGGTCCTCAGGTGGCTCTTCCAACTGGCTGTCTTCGCGGTGGTGGCTGCGATCCTGCTCTGGCTCCTCTCGAACTACCGAACGAACGTGGCGGCCAGCGGGATCCCCACCAGCTTCCGGTTCCTGGGCAATCCGACGAGCTTCGACATTCCTGGCGCCGATTTCCATCCCGCCGAGCCGGTCCGCAACGCATACGTGGTCGGGATCCTCAACACGCTGAGAGTATCGGTGGTGGGGATCATGCTGGCAACGGTTCTCGGGGTGCTGGTCGGGATCGGGCGTCTGTCGAGGAATTGGGTGGTGAGCAGGCTCTCCGCGGTCTATGTCGAATTGATCCGCAACCTGCCGCTGCTGGTGATCTTGACCTTCACGTTTCTCGGAGTGGTCCTCCAGGTATTGCCACGCATCGAGAATTCCTGGACACCGCTCGGTCTCTTGGTCGTCTCCAACCGGGGGATCGGCGTTCCCTGGTACGTCGAGACCTCTGGGTGGGAGCTGCTGTCCGTGCTCTTCGTCGGTCTCTTTGGCTGGTGGCTCATAGCCAGATGGAGGAAGTCTGTGTCGGACAGAACCGGTGCCTCCCCTCGGTCGTGGCTCTACGGCGGTGCGTTCTTCCTCATCACCCTGGTCGCCGGTTGGTCTTTCCTCGGAGGCCACGTGACCCTGCCCGAAGTCGACGGCCGCCAGATCGCAGGCGGCATCAGGGTCGACCCCTCATACTTCGCCCTCCTCGTCGCCCTCGTCATCTACACCGCCAGTCACATCGCTGAGATCGTCCGTGGATCCATCCAGGCGGTACCCATCGGCCAAGGAGAGGCCGCCACCGCCTTGGCGCTTTCGCCAGGCCAGCGTATGTGGAATGTCATCCTCCCCCAGGCGATGCGGATCGCCATCCCTCCTGTCGGGAACCAGTATCTCAGCCTCATCAAGAACTCTTCGTTGGGTGCCGGGTTCGCCTACTTCGAGGTGACCAACGTGAGTGCGATCGCGGTAGGCAACGGAGCGCCTGCGGTACCAGCTTTTGCGCTCACCCTGGTGGTGTACGTCGGCTTGTCCCTGGTCACCTCTGCTCTCGTCAATCTCGCCAACAGGCGCTTCAAGTTGGTAGAGCGATGACCACTGTCACGGCTCCCAGACCTGCCCCGCCCGTCCATCGCCCCAAGACCCGGTGGGTGAAGAGAAACCTCTTCAGGACGCCGCTCGACGGTGCGCTCACCGTCGTGTTCGGCGCACTCGGTCTCTATGCCGCCTCCCGATTCCTGGTGTTCGTGTTCGTCAACGCCCGCTGGGCGATCATCAACGAGAACCTGAAGCTGCTGATGGTGGGCCGATGGCCCGTCGAAGAGCTGAGCCGCATAGCGATCGCCCTCGTGGTTCTCAGCTCCTGGGGAGGACTGATCGCAGGCTTGATCGCAGGCCGCCAGATCCGAAGGGGCACGCACTCCGCCTCGGCCATGACACGGCCCGAACGAGTCTGGGATCTGACGAGGAGGTTCGGCCTCGTGACGGCGGCTGTGGTGCTCCTGCTCGCCCTGACGGAGACCCCAGGCCCTTGGGCGACGGCCGCGGGTATTGCGGGAGCGGGCATCACCACCTCACTGCTCGGCCGCCGGGTGGGCGTGCGAGTCCTCTCCAAGCGGGCATCCCGTGGAGCGGTGCTGCTGCTGATGGGAGTGCCCGTCGCCGTCTACCTCTACTTGGCAGGGGCGGTGCCGCTTGCTGCCTGGGAAGGCTTCATGTTCAACCTCACGGCGGCAGCTGCGGGCATCATCCTGTCGTTCCCACTCGGCGTGCTCCTGGCCCTCGGTCGCCGCTCGAAGCTGCGGCTCCTGCAGGGCATGTCGGTCGCCTACATCGAATTCGTGCGGGCTGCTCCGCTCTACGTCCTCTTGCTGATGGCGAACGTCTCGCTCGAGTTCTTCGTCCCCTCCTCGTTGGCGCCCAGCAAGGTGATCAGGGCCATCGTCACGTTCACTCTGTTCACGGCCGCCTACCTGGCGGAGATCTTCCGCGGGGGGCTTCAGTCCGTGCCCAGGGGCCAGGAAGAGGCAGCCAAGGCCCTCGGCCTCAGCCCTGCCAAGCAGACGTTCCTGATCGTCCTGCCGCAAGCGCTGAGAAACGTGATCCCGGCGCAGATCGGCCAGTTCATCTCGCTCTTCAAGGACACCACGCTGGCAGGCCTGGCGCTTGGAATCCTCGACGTGCTGAACGTCGCTCAGGCGATCACACAGCAGGAGGCGTTCCGTGGCCAGGGGCTGATCGTCGAGACGCTCGTGTTCGTCGGGTTCCTCTTCTGGGTGGGATCGTTCACCATGTCGCGGGAAAGCCAACGCTTGGAGAGGAGACTGGGGGTCGGGATCC
>CAZKJJ010000231.1:0-4398 GCA_964553055.1 uncultured Acidimicrobiia bacterium | reverse complement strand
AGCGTGTCGTTGAACGGCCCGTAGTGCCGCCATCGCCACTCGACACCAGTGAAGGGCTCCATACCGCGTTCGGCAGCCGCCAGGTCAGCCAGATACAGCAACTTGGCGACCTTGGTCCGGTTCATTTCACAGCGAAGATCAGCCGCAACCTCGAGGAGGCCGAGAACCGACTTCTGGATGGAGATGTGATTTCTGCGCACTGACATGGGGCTCCTCCCCACTGTGCCTGGACATCACGTGCGGGCAATGGGGTACTCAGAGGCTACAGGTTGCCGTGTCGTAGGACTTGGATCGTGCCACTTCAGAACTGGGGTGGCCCACTCTTGCGTTGGAGTTCCGCAGCGCGAGGGCCCCGAGTCGCGTCGGGCTGCTTGATAGGCTCGACTCAACACGCACGGTCAGAGACTCGACCAGGGGTCCCGATGACACGCAACCGAAACACCACACTTCCGAGGACACTCGCCACTGTCACCTTTGCGATCGTTGCGGTATGGGGAGGGAACCTCGTTGCCCGTGGCATTGAGCAGCTGCAGTCCGAGTATGGGGCAAGATGCTGAGACTCCCGCATTGATCGTTGCGGTGAAGCCTTCGAGTTGCCCCTCGACTCCCACGTCGTCGGCGAGAGCACGAGCAGCTGCTGCAGCAGTGGCAAGGCTCTGGCAGACAAGGTCGACGTGCGCCTGCCAGTCCTCTTCGGGCAACTCGATCCCGACGTTGTTCAACCCGAGAGCAGACAAGTCGACCCCGAGCGGAGCTGTACCAGGCTCCGCCGCGCATGCGCTCCCAACCAGCATTGCGGCGAGCACCACTGCGACAAGCCAGCGACTTCGAAAAGTGGGAACCCTGACGTATCCCATACCCCTCATCGTACCGGAGCAGGGGGTGCGGGCACCCAGCTCACGCCAGCGAGAGAGAGACGCGCCATAAGTGGTGCGGCCCTCTCTCGTGGCTGCGTTTCGCCCACGCAACACCCACCCTATCCAGACCACCCCGCCAGAACGGTGCGCCGCTGCCTCCGATGGCTCCTGAACTGCCACTTCGAGCTCCTTGATGATCTCGGCAATCAACCCATTGATACCCCGACGAGCAGCGAGGCCCTTCTTTCAACTGGGTCGTCCAGACGCCCCCTGCAAGATCGCCTTCCCGGCAAGGGCGTGACTATCTCACGGCGATCACGAGGGAGCCCAGCTTCTCTCTGAGCTTTGTGATCTCCGCCCTAGGTGTACTCGGCCGTCAGGGTGGTGTCAGTCGCCTGATGGGTGTCTGTCTCCGAGGGTGGCCTTGAGTGCCTCATCCAATCGAGGCCGCGGACCGGTCGGTGTCCGAGCCCCTGGCGGGCGGGCTCCTCGTCGAGCACCGATCCTCGCCCGTAGACGTCTGAGTGGCTGTGGTCGACACAACAGCCGGGGTATCCTGTCCACACAGGGTGTGGCCCGCCAGGGGCCACCGCAAACATAAGGAGGGCACGCCGTGCAACTTTCGTTGTTGGTCGCAGGGAGGGGAGGCGCATGATGGTTCACCCCGATGCCGCACGTTCGTCTTATCGAGACTCGTATCGCGTGGTGATGGTCGCTGCACTGCTCGTGATCGTGGGCTTGATGGCGGTGTCGCCGGCAGTTGCCACGCTAGGCAACAAGTACTACACGATGACTGGGCACGCCTGCACGTACGCAGGGACCCATGAGCATTGGTACTACGGCAGTGCGACATTTGACCAGGCCGGTGGGGTGACGTCGATCCAAAACGGCGAGCATCCAACGTACTGTGACAGGGCGCAGATCAAGATGTACTGGAAGCCTTACGGACAGTCTTGGAAGCTCAGTACTTGGACGACGACCACCTACGCCATCAACTCTGGCGCCAACTACGGGGCGGAGAAGTTGGGATACACGGATCACAACGTCCGGTCCACCTCGTCGGGAACGTGGTACGGGTTCAAGCTCACCCACGGGGACACATAGTCATGGCGCTTGGATCAGGAGACACCATGCAAGAAACTGGACATAGTCGCCACAGCACTCGCACCATCAAACCTGTCGTGGCGGTTGCCGCCGCAGCTGTTGCAGCTGCCTTGCTCTTGGCGACGGGAGGACTCCCAGCAGATGGCACTCTGGCCGGTCCTCCAGAGTCGATCTACAAACCGGACGTTGAACCAGCGGCTGCATTGGCCATTGGTCGCGTGACTGACGAGCAGATGCGCTCAACGCTGCACGATGTAGCCGCGTGCGCAAGCGAGGCTGGGTTCGAGACGGAGCTGGTTGAGTTCGTCCCTGGGCTCAGGTGGCACCTAGAGACGGATCTCGGCTCGAATGAGGACCACGATCTTGCCGAACGGGCTAGCGCGGCGCTGGAAGCGTGTAATGCTTCAGTGGCTGCAACGGTGGATGCGTATGTAGCTCAAAACCAGCTGTCATCGACCGAGCAGGTAGCGTTCGAAGACCGCATACGAGCATGCATGGCACAGCGGGGTGTCGTCGTGGCGCCCGAACAGGCGCCAGCTCTCGCGAACGGCGTCAACGCCGGACCAGCCTTCCATGACTGCCAGGCCGAGGTGTACCTGAAGCCGGGAACCTAGCAGCGCGGACCGCGACTCGGGAGAAGGGGTAGCCCCCACGGGGGCTACCCCTTCTTTGCGTACCATCGTGGTCCACAGTGACGGTCTCCGCCTGCATCACGATGTGCGGGGTCTGGATGAATGGCGGTCTTTGCGGCACCCAATAAGGCTCAACCGCCGAGCCAGGTCATCCCAACCACCACGAGTCCTGTGCACTTGCGTTGGCGCTGGCACGCAACTCGTCGGCTTCCTTGCTGCGGCCCACTCGGATTCGCTCCCAGAGGACGAACCCGACGACCAGGGCGATCCCACCAGCCCAGTACCAGGCCGTCGCTGACGAGCCGGCCACTGGTTCACCGATCACCTCGATCGTCGCCACCGGGCCTGTCGGTCCGATCGCCTCCCACCGTCCGATCTCGTCGAGTGCGACTCGCGCAGCGAACCACTGATCGCCATCGACCACGTCACTCACCACCCACGGGACCTCCGATCGGTTTCCCGATGGCGAGAGGAGCGTCACGCGATTCAATGCGCTCGTGGCTGCGTCCACGTCCGGGGAGGGAGTGGCGGCCACCACGGACGTGGTCGACTCGACGACAAGGCGTTGGGAGAGGAACCAGAAGGAGAAGTCGACGCCATCAATCGAGACGTCTGGCCCAGGTTCGATGATCGTGGTCTCGGTCTGTGCGACTGCAACCATCGGCATGAGTCCGATGACCAGCACGAGAAGGAGTAGCAGCGCCCCCGGCCCTGCTGGGTGGAGACGAGATGGTTGGCGATGCGTCACGGTGACCCCCTGGTTGAGTCATTGACTGTGCCGTCGTCTGGCAGGTTATCAATCAGGCAATCCAGGCGACGACGCAAGCCAGATCTACGACCTCTCGTCGTCGATTCCGGGAGCGAACCGGTGCCCGTCGGGGTCTGGATAGGTTGGGTTTTCTGTGGGCATAACTCAGCCAACGAGAACGGGGCTCCCTATCTGAGAGCCCCGTTGCCCGATGGATGCGGCTCCTCCAGAGAGGAGGGTTACCCCCGTTCGTGTGGGACTCATGGCGGGTCCTTTCGTTGCGGCTGGGCCCTGGTAGGCCCTCCGACGTGATTGTGCCGCCGTGCCACCCACCCAAATCGGGTCAAGGCTCCCCGCCCGAATCAACACAAGAAGCCCACTTGATCCAGACCGGGCCAGCGGCCGGGCTCCTCGCTCGATCATTTGCCTGGCTGCAAGTTCCGGGTCCAAGCGCTGGCCCATCAGCGGCCTCCGCCGAAGATGTCGGGTGTGGTGCGGCCGCTCTCCCGACGGCTGCGGGCGGCACGCTCCGACGGCGTGGGATTGGGCGACGAACGCTTGGTACGACTCCGCTGTGCCTGCAGTCGTTCGTAGTGGCGGAAGTCCCCGGCGAGCATGCGCCGTGCCGGGCCTGGTGGGCACTGGTCACCGTTGAGGGCGTTCTCGCACACCTTCATTGCGGCACTTGGACCGCCTGCGACTACGAGCGCGCGTGCGGCTGCCCACCGGGCGAGGTGCGGCCCACGACCTTCCCAGTAGTCCCATGCTTCGGACCGCATGCTGTCGGCTCGATTGTCGAAGCCGTCTGCTTCAAGCCGCTCACACGCCCGCTGGAGCAGTTCATCTGCGATCTGGGGGTGGCCGGTGTTGAGCAGGCTGGGGTAGGTGGCTGGGTCCTCTCGTTTGCTGGGTGTGGATCTTGGAACGATCTCTTCGAACAGTCTGCTCGGCTCCTTCTCATCTGGGAGGTACTTCTGGAGGCGAAGGTCGTACATCCTGTTGGCAAGCCACGCCGGCCACATCTCGTTCGGGCAGTTCTTCCCTTCGAAGCAGGAGG
>CAZKJJ010000230.1:0-4423 GCA_964553055.1 uncultured Acidimicrobiia bacterium | reverse complement strand
CGACCAGGATCGACAGCGACTTCCCGAGGCGGAGACGGTGCAGTACCTGCTGGTACCTGCCGATCTCGGGAGCGACCAGTTCATCTTCGACCAGATTCGAGACGAGTTCAGGATCGTGTTCGACCAGGGCGGCGTGGTCCTGCTGGAGCGCTTGGGTGACGGGGTCGGCGGGTAGTCTCATCCGCCTGGAGCTTCAGGATGTCCCTGACCACAGAACTGCAGGTCATGCTCGGCACAGAGCGGGTTCTCGCGAGCCCTCTCGAGCGCCTCGTCTTCTCCAAGGACGCAGGGCTGTCGTCGGGTCACGCCTCCCTGGTGGCGCTGCCCAGCTCGACTGCGGAGGTCGCTGCCTGTGTGCGACTCGCGCGATCCCACGGTGTGCCTGTCGTGGCGCGTGGCGCGGGCACAGGGCTCGCAGGAGGCGCGGTCCCTGCCGAGGAGAGCCTCCTGCTGGTGCTCACGGGCATGAACTCGATAGGCGAGGTCGATGCGGTTGGCAACACAGTCTGGGTGGGTCCCGGTGTGATCAACCTGGATCTCTCGAGACACACCGCGCCCCTCGGGCTTCACTTCGCTCCTGACCCCTCTTCGCAAGCGGCATGCACCGTCGGCGGGAACGTGGCCAACAACTCAGGGGGTCCCCACTGCCTGGCAGAGGGATCGACGGTCAATCATGTGCTTGCCATCGAGATGGTGACGGCTGAAGGTGATGTGGTCATGCTCGGAAGCGAAGCCCCTGATCCCACTGGGCTCGACCTCAGGGCGGTCGTCGTCGGCTCAGAGGGGACGCTGGGCATCCTCACCCGAGTCCTCGTCAAGCTCACGCCCAACCCTCCTGCCGTGCGAACGTTGGTTGCGGCGTTCGACGAGGTCGAGGCGGCGGCGGCCACCGTCTCGGAAACCATCGCCTCGGGGATCGTTCCTGCTGCCCTCGAGATGATGGATTCGCTCATGATCAGAGCCGTCGAGCGGTTCGCGGCGTGTGGGTTTCCGACGGAAGCGGCAGCTCTGCTGATCGCGGAGGTGACCGGACGGGAGGCGGCAGTGGATGTCGAGGCCGCCGCCATCGAGGCGATAGCGGCGCGCCGCGGGGCCACCGAGTTGCGGATCGCTCGCGACGAAGACGAGAGGGCTCTCATTTGGAAAGGGAGGAAGTCGGCGTTCGGAGCCGTAGCCCAGACAGCCCCCGACTACTACCTGCACGACACCGTGGTTCCCAGGCACGCGCTGGTGGAGGTACTCACAGAGGTGTATCGCATCGGCGAGGAGTACGGGCTGGAGATGATGAACGTCTTCCACGCCGGTGATGGCAACCTCCACCCGTTGATGGCCTTCGATGCGGAGGAGCCGGGTGTTCTCGAGCGCGTGTGGGCAGCCGCCGACGACATAGCTCGTGTCAGCGTCGAGGCGGGAGGAGTGCTCTCAGGGGAGCACGGCATCGGGCTCGAGAAGCGAGACCTGATGGGCATGCTCTTCAACGCAGCGGATCTCGACGCCCAAGCGCGCATACGGGAGGTCTTCGACCCTGGCGGTGTGCTCAACCCGGGAAAGATCTTGCCTTCGGGCTCGCGATGCTTCGACTTCGGGCGTCCTCTGCCGGAGGGCGCTTGGGTGTGACGTCCCTCTCGAGGGCGTTTCGGGCATCGGCGGCCGCAGCATCTCAGGCGACGGCGGATGCCTTCCCCGGTCTCGACCTCGTGCTGGCCCCTGCGTCTTTCGAAGAGGCGGCGAAGATGCTCGCTCTCGCCTGCGACCATCGGGCGCGGGTGCTCATCAGGGGAGGAGGCACCCACCAGGGCTTCGGAGGTCGGGTCGAGCCCGACGTCGTGCTCTCCACGGAACGCCTCGACCGTGTGGTCGAGTGGCAACCAGACGACCTGACGCTGGTCGTGGAGGCAGGGGTCACGACCGGCAAGGCGGAGCAGCTACTGGCCACAGCGGGTCAGACGGCAGTGTTGCCGGAGCTGACGACCTCGACGATAGGGGGTGTGGTCGCGGCTGGGATCTCTTCCTGGCAGCGGCTGCGGTACGGGCCGACGAGGGATCGGATGCTCGAGGTGGTTCTGATCACAGGCGATGGCAGGCAGGTGCGAGGCGGAGGAAGGGTCGTGAAGAACGTCACTGGGTACGACCTTCCCCGCCTGACGACCGGTTCGCTCGGAGGGCTTGGGCTGATCGCGCAGGTCTGTCTCAAGCTGTGGACGGTTCCCGAGGCCACTGCGACGGTCACCCTCGAGGATCCGGAGCGGGCGATGCTCGCCTATAGGCCTCTCTCGATCATCGAGATCCCGAGCACGACGCTCGTGTTCCTGGGAGGCCACCCTGCCGACATCGAGGCGGAGGCAACCTCCCTGGGAGGAGACGTAGAGGAGGGTCTGCGCTGGCCTGCCCCGCTCGAGGAGCCGGTGCTGCTCTCGCTGCGTGTCCCTCCTCGCCTGATGGCAGAGGCGCGTGGCCGGCTACCCGCTGGGTGGACGTATCAGATCGAGCCTGGCGTCGGACAGGTCAGCCTGGGGACCGTTCCCGAGGAGATCCTCGAGGCGGCACGTCTGCGTGCGTGGGCGGAGCGCAACGGCGGCTCCCTGGTCGTCGCCCAGGCTCCTGACACCTTCTACGACGACTTCGACCCTTGGGGCTCGCCCCCGGCCACCATCGAGATGCAGCGCAAGCTCGTGGCGCGTTTCGATCCGCTCCGAGTCGTGAACCCCGGTCGACTGCCAGGAGCACTCTGATGGGCTGGGTCACCTCAGAGGCACCTTCCCGCAACGGGCTGGCCTCGTGCGTGCAGTGTGGGCTGTGCCTGCCGCACTGTCCGACCTTTCGGCTGACCGGAAACGAGGTTGCCTCTCCCCGCGGCAGGCTGTCGGCGATGTCGGCGGTGGCAAGCGACACGGCCTCGATGGACGAGACCTTCGAGGAGATGATGTGGTTCTGCCTCCAGTGCAGAGCCTGCGAAGCGGCTTGCCCTTCACTCGTGCCCTTCGGAGCTCTCATGGAGGGGGCAAGAGCCGAGGTGGATGCTCAGCGTCCGAGCCTGGCCCGGTCGTTGCGCCACGCGTTTCTGGGCAGGCTCCTTCCTCTCAGGGCCTTCATGGCCTTCGTGACGCTCGTGGCTGCCGTAGTCCAGCGTCTACACCTCTCGGTCCTGCTTCCGGGGGCTCTTCGCCGCGCGATGGCGGGCCTGCGACCGCTTTCCTTTTCGAGGCCTCGAGGTGGGAGCTTCTACCAGGCTCACGGGGCTGCCAAGGGCACTGCGGGCCTGCTCAGCGGATGTGTGGTGCACCCATGGTTCAGCGACGTCAACGCGGCCACGATCGAGCTGCTGCGCAGGGCTGGATGGCACGTCGCGGTTCCCGCAGACCAGACATGCTGTGGGGCGCTGGCTGCCCATGACGGCGCGGCTTCCCACACCAGAAGGCTTGCCTCGCGCAACGAGGAAGCCTTCTCGGACGTTGATATCGTCGTGGCGAACGCTGCGGGGTGCGGAGCGCATCTCAAGGAGTACGAGCATTGGGGCGACTCAGGAGATGGGTCGCTGGCACAAAGGGCGCGCGACGTGTCCGAGGTGCTTTTCAATGCACTGATCGAGGGGAGACTGCCGCACCTTCCCCACTCGGCGCGGCGGGTTGCCATGCAGGATCCGTGCCACCTTCGTCATGCCCAACGAATCGCCAGGGAGCCTCGGGCCGTGGTGGAGGCTGCCGGCTACGACATCGTGGAGTTGGACACCGACGGGCTGTGCTGCGGTGCGGCAGGCATCTACAGCTTGCTCCAGCCTGAGGCCTCCCGCAGGCTGGGAGAGGCGAAGGCCTCCCTCGTGGCGGCTTCTGGTGCTCGGATCGTGGCGTCAGCGAATGCCGGATGCGAGATGCAGCTGCGGCAGCACCTGGGGCGCGACTATAGGATCGCTCATCCCGTCGAGCTGTATTGGGAGGCGCTGCGAGCCAGCGAGGAGGGATCGTGACATCTGAGAGGCAGGACGTCACCGCCTACGGGGAGGTTCTCCCACGTGAGACGGATACCCGCCGCCTGGCACGCGCAGGCGGGAGGGTGTTCGTGACGACGGTCGACATCGGGTTCCTACTGCTCGGCACGTCCTTGCTCGGCCTGGCACTGGCCGTCCTGCTCGACGGCCTGGGTCTCGTCGAGGTGGGGCTCGTGTCCTCTGCAGGGGAGACCCTCGCTTCGAGCCTCGTCATCGCGGTGTTGGGCGCCTTCGGTCTCGGGGTGGCCGCCGAAGGTCCCCTGTATCGGGGGGTCGAGGGTCTACGGATCAGCTACATCGAACAGGCGGTTCTGCGGGCGGTGAGTCTGCTGCTCGTCGGCTCGGGATTCGTGCTGCTGGGCAGGGTCCTCGACGGCTTCGCGGTCGACCTGCCGCTGCCGTTCGGCATAACGCGCCCGATCGGCATCGCTGCGGCTG
>CAZKJJ010000229.1:0-4425 GCA_964553055.1 uncultured Acidimicrobiia bacterium | reverse complement strand
CCGGGCTCGCCCGGTTTCGACACTTCATGACGTCGAAGGACTTCGATCCAACCCTCTGGTGGCTGCTCATGGAAGGTGAAGAGGTCATCGGCGCCAACCTCTGCTTCCCCTCGGCAGACGGCGACGACAGCATCGGCTACGTGGGCAGCCTCAGCGTCCGCAAGCAATGGCGGAGGCGCGGGCTCGCGGCCCAGCTCCTCTACCTGTCGTTCGGGGAGTTCCAGAGCAGGGGCAAGAGAGCAGCAACCCTGCACGTGGACGCGGAGAACCTGACCGGAGCGACCCGCCTCTACGAGAAGGTCGGCATGCACGAGTCCGACCGGTACGCGTCGTTCGAGAAGGAGCTGAGGAGCGGGGAGGAGCTCAGAGTCGGTTGACGGTTTCGTGTCAATCCACGCGTCGCTTTCCGACGCCTCGATTGACAGGAACCGGAGTGGCTACCCTGAGCCCCCGTGCCGATCGTCGATCCCCATTGGCCAAGGGCCGACGAATGGCTCGCATCAGGAAGCGCCGAGCCTGCCCTCGTCGTCATCGGTGTTCCCTCCTCGTCCGCCTCACTCGTCTCTTCCGAGGCCTTTCGCACGCCGGAAAGGCTGAGAGAGGCTCTCGGCGGCTTCTCGTCGTTCCACAGCGAATCGGAGACGGATCTCAGCACCCTGGCGGTTCTCGATGAGGGCGACTGGGACGTCGCGGGACTAGCCACGGAAGCAGCTCTCGAGCGCATCAGGCTTCTGGCAGGGGAGCTCCTCAGCGGTCCCGTCTACCTCTTCGTGGGAGGCGACAACGCCATCACGCTCCCGCTCGTGCGGGGATTGACAGGAGATCGTCTCGATCGCGTAGGAATCCTCACGCTCGATGCCCACCACGACGTACGCACCACAGACGGAGGCCCCTCCAACGGCTCGCCGATCAGAGGCTTGATCGAGGCGGGCCTTCCCGACGCCAGGGTGGCCCAGGTCGGCATCTCCCTGTTCTCGAACTCGGCTGAGTACCGTGCGTTCTGCGAAGACCATGGGTTCCTGATCGTGACGATGGACAGCGTTGCCCAGTGGGGAATCGACGAAGCCGTGAACCTGGCGTTGGAGCATCTGTCAGAGCGCTGCGACTGGATCTACGTGGACGTCGACCTCGATGTGCTCGACCGGGCCTTCGCTCCTGCCTGCCCAGGCTCGCGGCCTGGCGGGATGACGCCGCGTGACCTGGCGAGCGCTGCCAGGATCTGCGGGCGCCACCCCAAAGTCCAGGCAGCGGACCTCGTCGAGGTGGACGCGAACCGCGATCGCGGCGATCTGACGCTCATGGCCCTGGCTTCGATCCTGCTGTCGTTCGCAACAGGGCTCGCGGAACGTCCAGGGAAGCCGCGATGAGAACCGTCACCGTCGATGGGAGCCCCATGGCCATGGATGACGTCCTCGCCGTTGCCTACAGGCAGGCGACGGCCGTGCCGGGGCCGCGACTCCACGAGTCCATGGGATCGTCTCGCCGTGTCATCGAAGAGGCCATCGATCGGGGGACCGTCATCTACGGCGTCAGCACGGGATTCGGGGCGCTTTCGACCACCCGGGTGAACGTCTCCCAGGGCAGGGAGCTCCAGGTCGGTCTGCTCCGCAGCCACGCGGCAGGGGTAGGCGATCTCCTGCCGGATGAGATGGTGAGGGCGATGCTCGTGCTGCGCGCCCGGACGCTCGCCCAGGGCTACTCGGGCGTTCGTCCGCTGCTCGTCGAGCGCTACCTGGAACTTCTCGAGCGCGACCTGCTGCCCGTCGTGCCGGCTCAGGGCTCCGTGGGCGCCTCGGGCGACCTGGCTCCCTTCGCTCATCTCGCCTTGCCACTGATCGGCGAGGGCCTGCTCAAGACCGATGGTGCAGGCAGGCCGGCGGCAGAGGTCCTGGCGGAGCATGGCCTCGAGCCCCTGACGCTTGAGGCCAAGGAGGGCCTCTCCCTACTCAACGGGACAGAGGGCATGTTGGCCTTCGGCGTGCTCGGCCTGGACAGGGCTACGAAGCTCACGGCCGCTGCAGACGCCGCTTGCGCCGTCTCGGTCGAGGCGCTGCGGGCTTCGGCGAGACCCTTCCGGCAGGACGTCATCGGGCTCCGACCCCACCCGGGCCAACAGGCCTCCGCTGCGCTGATCGCCTCCCTGCTCGAGGGATCCGAGATCGGAGCAGCTCATCACGACGACTTCACCCACGCGGTGCAGGACGCCTACAGCCTCCGGTGTGCCCCACAGGTCCATGGGGCGGTGAGAGACACGCTCAGTCACGCAGAGGCGGTGTTCGGCAGGGAGCTCGGCTCCGTCGTCGACAACCCTGTGGTGCTCCCGGAATCAGGCGAGATCATCTCCGCCGGCAACTTCCACGGTCAACCGCTGGCCTTTGCGCTCGACTTCCTCGCCATCGCCATGACCGAGCTCTCATCGATCTCGGAGCGCAGGACCGACCGGCTGCTCGACCCGCATCGCTCAGACGGGCTGCCAGCCTTCTTGGCGGCGCGGCCAGGGTTGGAGTCCGGCTACATGCTCGCCCAGTACACAGCTGCTGCCTTGGTGGCTGAGAACAGGGTGATGTCACACCCTGCTTCCGTCGAGTCGATCCCGACCTCTGGCAGCCACGAGGACCACGTCTCGATGGGCTGGGGCGCAGGCCGGAAGCTCCTGCAAGTGCTCGACAATGCAGAGAGGGTGATAGCGATCGAGTTGCTGTGCGCGGCCCAGGGCGTCGGCCACAGGGCTCCGCTCAGCCCAGGGCGAGGCGTCGATCGGATCCACAGCGCGATCCGCAGTCAGGTGGCGGCGCTGGCAGGCGATCGCGTGATCGCGCCTGAGATCGATACGGTTGCAGGGATGATCCGCTCGGGAGCCATCGACCAGGCCATCGAGGCCTCCACGTGAGCGGTCCGCGAGCCGTCACGTCACCGCGTGGGACACAGCTCACCACCAAGGGGTGGCTCCAAGAGGCCGCGCTCCGCTGCCTGCACAACAACCTCGATCCCGAGGTCGCCGAGGATCCGGACCAGTTGGTCGTATATGGCGGCCGCGGCAAAGCCGCCAGGAACTGGGCGGCATTCGATGCCATCGTCGACAGTCTTCGAGCCCTCGAAGGGGACGAGACGCTGCTCGTCCAGTCTGGGAAGCCGGTGGGCGTCTTCGAGACCCACGAGATGGCTCCGCGCGTGCTGATAGCCAATAGTCTCCTCGTCCCCGACTGGGCCGATTGGGAGCACTTCTGGGAGCTGGAAGCAGCCGGCCTCACCATGTACGGCCAGATGACCGCAGGCTCGTGGATCTACATCGGCACACAGGGGATCTTGCAGGGCACCTATCAAACGTTCGCCACGATCGCCGATCTCCGGTTCGGGGGAACACTGCGCAACACGCTCACGCTGACCGCGGGCCTGGGAGGCATGGGCGGCGCCCAGCCGCTGGCTGTCACGATGAACGAAGGCGTGGCGCTGGTCGTCGAAGTGGACCAGGCGCGGATCGACCGCCGGCTCCGCACCGGCTACCTGGACGTGCAGGCCGCAGACGTCGACGATGCCGTTGCGAAGGCGTCGGCAGCCAAACAGGAGGGCAGGGCGACGTCGATCGGGCTCGAGGGGAACGCGGCGCAGGTCCTTCCCGACCTGCTGCGGAGGAGGCTGGAGCCGGACATCGTCACGGACCAGACATCAGCTCACGATCCCTTGGGCGGCTACATCCCAGAAGGTCACAGCCCTGAGGATGCGGCAGAGCTCAGGGAGAAGAAGCCAGGGCAGTACGTGGAGAAGGCGAGAGCCTCGATGGCCAAGCACTGCGAGGCCATGGTCGGGTTTCTCGATGCCGGGTCGGAGGTCTTCGACTATGGGAACAACCTCAGGGGCGAGGCAGCCCTCGGCGGCTTCGAAAGGGCGTTCGCCTATCCCGGTTTCGTCCCTGCCTACCTCAGGCCCCTGTTCTGCGAGGGCATGGGCCCGTTCCGGTGGATCGCGCTGTCGGGTGACGCCAGGGACATCGCAGCCACCGACAGGTCGGTCGCAGCCTTGTTTCCGGAGAACCGGCCACTGCATCGCTGGCTCGAGATGGCATCGAAGAAGGTGCGGTTCCAGGGCCTCCCCGCCAGGATCTGCTGGCTCGGGTACGGCGAACGCGATCGAGCAGGTCTTGCCTTCAATCAGCTGGTCCGCAACGGCGACGTTTCGGCACCCATCGTCATCGGAAGGGACCACCTCGACTCGGGATCCGTGGCATCTCCGTACCGCGAGACCGAGGCCATGGCGGACGGCTCCGATGCCGTCGCCGACTGGCCGATCCTGAATGCCCTCCTCAACACGGCAAGCGGCGCGGCCTGGGTAGCGGTTCACCACGGGGGCGGTGTCGGGATGGGCAAGTCGATCCATGCCGGAGCGCAGGTCGTAGCGGACGGCACCTCAGACGCAGACCGCAGGCTC
>CAZKJJ010000228.1:0-4447 GCA_964553055.1 uncultured Acidimicrobiia bacterium | reverse complement strand
CGCGGCGTCGGTCAGCGCCGCGTGCTTTCGCCACCCCGCAACCAGCACGTCGGTGAGGTCGAGTTCCAACACCCCGGCGATCACCCTGACGACCTCGTCGCCGGCAGCGCTCCGCAGCGGCGCGGATAGGCCTTTCAGGGCCGCAGCGATGGTCCTGGTAGGACCGTCCTCCCCCAGGGCCTCACGGAGCGCCGTGCCAGCATCCTCCTCACCGAAGAGCGCCGAGGCGAGCGTGAATCCCCCACCTGTCTCCGCCATCAGCGAGTCACTTCCTCGAGCCGTTGGGTGCCCGGGTCCCCGCGCGGAAGGAGTTCCACCGAGTGGCCGGGGGCGCCGTTCGGTTGGACGGTGACCCTCGTCTCCGCCTCCCCCATGTCGAGGAGGGCGCTTACCCGTTCACCCAGTCGCCGAACCCGTCGCTTTCGGACCCATCGTGCCGCCAGGCCCAAGCCGATAGCCGCCAGCACCAGGGCGATCGCCGCGGCCATCCAGGGCTCAAACCGCCCTCCCTCCTGCGACCCGGAGGCCTCGTCCCGGGGAGCCGATTCCACGGTTCGCTCGTCGCCGGTCGGAGGAGCGGATGTCGGTTCCTCTGTCGGCGGGGCTTCGGTGCCGGTCGGGCTCTCCGTGGGGATCGCGTCAGATACCGGGGCGACAGTGAACTCGAAGCTCCTCCGCGGATAGCCGTCAACGTCGCCGCAGTCCTGGCAGGCGACCAACTCATACACGTCTGGGGGGACGTCCGGAACCTGGAACGTGCCGGAGATCGTCCCGTCTTCTTCGACCGTGAAAGTCTCTAGCGGAGCCTCGCTGAAGGTGCTGCTTGGGTTGAGGAAGATTCTGACCTCCCCCAGTTCCGGCATCCATCCCGATCCGTTGGCATCGATGGCTTCACCGACGGCCCCGCTCGTGTCGCTCAGCTCGAGAGCTGGATCCTCCTGAGCCCCGACGACGGGGGCGCCTAGCATCTGGAGAGCCACCAGTAGAAGGAGACTTCCGCTCGCAAGCAGGCCAGTAACCCTCGCCCTAGTGGGACCCGGTGAGTTCGCACGGCGATTGTCCTCGCGGACGGCAACTCGCAAAGGCCCTGCTGTGGGACCGCGCGCCTCCGCGCTTTCAGCGACCAGGGAGCCTCCTCCCGGCAGAGTGGACTGTCCTGGCCCAGTCGCGACTCGGTACCATCGATTAGGCCGCCTCCGAGAACCCGCCAAGATTCTTGCCCCAAGCAGTCCCGGCGCCTAGTCCCCCAAACGGCCCAGTTGCTGCGTACCACCCAGTCCGGTCGGGTCGGGGGGACTTCGGCTCGACCCTCTTTGCGACCCCAAGGCACTTCGACCATTGCAAGCGTTCCAGATGGCTGGGCGACGGACGCGCGGGTACTGATGCTACCCTGCGGCTCGCGAGCTTCTTGGGGGTCCAGATGAACGTTGATTCCGAAGAGCCTAAGAGCACCGGCCCGCAAGATGCCACATCGGAGAAAGAGCGGGTCAGGCAGGGCGCGAACGGTCACCTGGCGGCCGAAATACTCCTTGCCGAGTACAAGCAGTTTGCGGAAATGTTCCGCTGGAACGAGGAGACCGGCGAACGGCGCGTGAACATCATCTTGACGCTGTTCACTGTGGCTGGCGCCGCAACCGCGCTCCTCTTCTCCGCAAACATCGACTTGGCCACCGGGACGAAGGCCAGGGTGGCTGGAGGCATTACGCTTTCGCTGTTCGTCATTGGCATCGCCACCCTGGCGCGCATAGTGAGGCGGAATGTCGCCACCGACGAGTACAAGCACGCCCTCGACACAATCCGCGGGCGACTCGCCGGGCTGACTCCTGACCTCCTGGCCGATTACAGGCCGCTCCCACAGGGCCCAGGCTCCCGCCTCGTTCGCTTCCTCGGACTCACGCTCTTCATGTCTTCGGTCAATGCGGTCCTACTTACTGGCAGCGTCCTCCTACTCGTGGGACCGTCCTCTGTCTGGATCTCATTCGCTCTGGCCTTCGTGGCGTTCGTTGCTGCTCTCGGGCTGCAGACATGGGGGACGGGACGACTAAGGGCTCACCTGCGGAGCGCTGTAGGTCTTGCTTGAGGACGATGGATCTCACCAGAGACGGGCTGCACGAATGAAGGAAACCGAACTCAAGCTTGTGGTCGTCTCTGAGGAACCGGATACCGCGGCGGCTCAGGTAGCTTCAATCTCGAGTGTCCCAGGCTATCGCCTCGTCGAGGCGGGGCGCCACTCGCTGCACGACACATACTTCGACAGCCCCGACCGAGCCTTGAGCAGACAAGGATGGGCGCTTCGGCTCCGTCACGAAGACCATCAACAGCTCATCACTCTGAAGGGGCCATCACGCTCAGTCAGTGGTCGTGCTCCTTCCCGTTTCGAGTTCGAAGCCCCCTGGTCACCCGACGCTCTTAGACGTGTTTGGCAGATGCTTGCGAGTCAGGGGCTCGTCCAATCGCCGGCGTCCACTGAACCGACGATCGAGTCTCCCCGCCTTTCGATGGAGTCGCTCGGGTTGGTTCTGCTGACTGACCGGCGGACCGAGCGACGGCTCAAGCAGGCCTGGGACGATTCGACAGAGACGCACGTGGCAGATCTCATGTTTGACCGGGTGACGTACATGACAGGCACGCGTCCCCTCCGCCATCACGAAGTGGAGATCGAGGCACTCGATGAAAAGACATCGGACGCAGTCCTCCGCTTGGGTGAGGAGCTCTCCAGGGTTTTCGGGCCTGTACTCAGACGATACGAGCACTCCAAACTCGCCATCGGCTTGGCCCTCCGCATCCTCGAGCGTGACGGCAGGCTGAAAGGTCTCACCGACACAGGTGGGAACCTGCTCCCCCCAGCCTATGAAGCAATCAATGAAGCGCTTCGCATGAACCGCGCCACGAACTGACTTCCGCCATCGAGCCAGCCCGCAGAGGCGTCCACCCCTTCTGCCCTTCTGCCGCTCGATCACCCTCCACGCCCAAGTCGAGGCCGCCGTTTGAGGAGCTACAAGGCCCTCAAGAAGCTGGAGACCTCAGCCTCATACCGCTCGGGGTCCACGTTCCAGGTCTGCATGTGGTCTGCCCCCTCGATCCGAACGTAGGTGACGAGGTCCGGTCGAGCCTCGGCCAGCTCGTCGCTCGTTTCGATTGGCACGACGGTGTCCTCGGTGCCGTGAAGCAGCAGGATCGGGACGCTCAACTCGTCCGCCCTGGCTAGGTAGTCGAGGGCCGCCCAGTCGAGGTCGAACCGCCAGCCGGCGAGCCACTTGGCCACGGTCGTCAAGGACCGGGGGACCCCCAGCCCGAGCAGCGGCAGGTTCTCCTGCCCCGCCCTATGATCCACGGTCCGGCCGAAGTTCAGCATCGGAGCGTCGAGGACGACGGCCCGAACCGCCTCGGCGAGGGGGGACTCGTAGAGGAAATTGACCACGATCCCACCCCCCATGCTGTAGCCGACGAGGATCAGATCAGCGGCTCCTTCATCCAGGGCGTAGCGGGCGGCCGCTTCCAGATCCTTCCATTCGGTGGCGCCGTAGCGGAGCATGCCGCTGGGGTCCTCGGGCGCCCCGGGGTCGTTGCGGAAGGAGATCATGTGCGTCGGGTAGCCCTCTCGACGGAGAGTGGGAAGCAGCGGAAGCCCGTTCTCCCGGGTCATGCCGATCCCGTGGACGAGGATCACCCAGGTGTCGCGATCCCCGTCGACGAACCACGCAGAGTACGCCCCGAGCTCACCCTCGTAGGCGACTTCCGAGAACTCCAGGTCGAACGCAATCTGGGGGTCGCCCCTGTAGGCGCGCTCGTCGAACCTGATGGGGGATCCTGCGGTGAGCTCGGTCCCGCTGAGATGCCGGAACTCGCGAACCACTGATCCGTCGCCGTGGCTCACGATGGCGCTGGCCTGTCCGTAGCCATCCGACCACTGGATGCCCCAAACACCCTCGGTCAATAGGGCGCCCGGATCGTCGGGGAGGCGGATCGTGACCGTATCGCCCCCCATCGCTGCCACGGTCAGGTCGAGTTCGGGGGATAGCAGCTCGGCTCGGCGCTGCTCTCCGTCGAGGGCGTCGGCCCGAAGCACGATGCCGAAGTACCAGCCGCCGCCGACGTAGAGCAACGCGATGGCGACGAGCAGCCCCGCGAGCGCCCACACCCATGCCAGCATCTAGTGCCCCCCGCAGGCTAACCCCGAGCCTTCTCGTGCCTTTCGCCTCGCCCTTACCCGAACCGCACGCATGTACTCCTCCGGATGCTCCAAGCCCAGCCCTTGCCGCCATGTCCACCGTGGCGCTATCTTCTGGCTTGGGAACAGTCTGGCGATCGTCGGGTGAGATCCATGGTAAGGGCCCTCGCGAGACTTCCGGCGCGAGGTCGCAATGGCCGCCCTCCGTGGCGCCACGGCGCTGCGTGGGTCCTTTCTCCCGCCCCACACCGCGTCAGACCATGAAGGCATCACCCG
>CAZKJJ010000227.1:0-4448 GCA_964553055.1 uncultured Acidimicrobiia bacterium | reverse complement strand
CTTGGCAGGCCAGCCAGAGGCAGCCAGGTCGGCTGATGGTGGCAGAGCCTGTGGGACGTTCGACACCCACACCGCTCCTACGAAGCCCAGACTCAAAGTCAGTCCCGCCCCCAGCTGGATGCCGAAGATCAGGGACTCGGGAAGGGCATCGTTGACGTTGCCGACGATGATGCCGATGGCACCTCCCGACTCGCCCAATCTGCGCTCGATAATCTGATCGGCAACGACATAGACCGCGCCGCCGACCAGCATCCACACGGCGATCTCCAGGTTCGTCAGCCCTTGCGCCTCGGGGATCAGCTCGAACGCCGCGGCTCCCAGCAGCGCCCCGGCCCCCAGCCCTGCCATCTGGCCGACGACGGTGTCACGCAGTCTGAGCCGGTAGACCGCGAGGCCGCTGACGATCAGGGAGGACTGCGCCAGCGCCCCGACGACGAAGGCCTGGATGGGCTCCATTGAGGTGTCACGCTATCCGGTATGGAAGCTCCGAGACCGCCACAACACGCCCAGAGAGCGTCCACAGGCTCAGATGGCCGAGAGGAAGTCGGTCACCAAGGTGGCGAAGAGATCCGGCTGGTCTACCCAGGGACTGTGACCGCAGCCGGGGATAGTGACGTGACGGCCGTTCGGGAAGCACTTCGACCATGCTTCGCCGGCGTTGACACCGGTGGCAGCGTCGAGCTCACCGGTGACGACCAGCACAGGCGCCTCGACCCGGCCCAGCCGTTCCCGCAGGTCGTCTCCGTCGACGTCCGTTCTCCAGAACCATCTGATGATCTCCAGATTGGCCGGCTGCATCTTGGTGGCGTGGATCTGTTCCCTCCTGCCCCACGATGCGTAGTACGAGGGAGCAAGGGCCGCGAGGAGCCCCGGAATCTCGTCATCAGGGGGCCCCTCGTCGAGCCTCCTCTGCGCGCTCACGACCGTCTCATACCAGGGCTCACGGTTACGGCGGCGGAGGACCTCGCCCGTGTCGTCCTCGACCTCGTCATAGAGCTGGCGGCTCGGACACACCAAGACCAAGGCTCCCAGTCGCTCGGGGTGGTCGGCCGCGTAGACGAGAGCCGTGGTACAGGCAGCGGAGTGAGCGAGCAGCGCCATTCTCTCGAGACCAACGTGCTCACGCAGCGGCTCTACGTCTTCGGCGATCCTCTCGAACCCGTATCCTGAGTGGGCTTCCGGCGGCGGTGACCGGCCGGTGCCCCTTGCATCCGGGAGGACGAGCAGGCGATCGGCGCTCAAGCCGCCCAGGTCTTCCAACGAATCGGCGTCAGCTCCAGGTCCACCTGCCAGGCACACCAGCGCCGGTCCCTGACCCAGCAGCCGATACGCCATGGTCTTGCCGTCGGCGCGCAGCACCACGGACCGATGGTCAGGCGGCACGGCAGAGGTATTCGGCACGGCACAGGTATTCGTCAGTTGGAGGAACGCTAGCCATGACAGATGGTGACGTTGCTGGGCGTGAGCCCATGCGAAGCGCTGTCACGGGCGACGAGATCTCGTACCCTCGAGTCGATGAGCAGAGGACCGGTGGTGCTGATCCCAGGAGGCCTGTACGAGGACATGGATGTGGGCCGTTTCTGGATCGAACCGGGGGTGGTGGAGGATCTGGACGTGGCAGGGTTCGATGCGCTCCCGGTGCAGCGCCTGAGGCGTCCCACGTCGTGGTCCGAGGACGCTGCAGCCGTGACCGCGCACATCCGCGACCTCGGGTCCGATGTCGTGGCAGTCGTGGCCGGCTCCAATGGATGCTCGACGGCCCTGCGACTTGCCATAGCAAGTCCCGAACTGGTCAGCAGGATCGTGCTGTGCTGGCCGGCCACCGCCCATGACGGCGCCGTCGACGAGAAGGCCCGGGAGAGGATCGAGCAGGCCACAGGCCCCGCAACGGCAGATCGGCTGCTGGCCGGCGACACCTTGCGAGGCGTCGCCGATACGGAGCTCCGGGCGCTGACCATCCCTGTCACGTTGGTGCCTTCGGAGCCAGAGACGGTCTTCCATCGAAGGGAGACCGTCATCGCACTCGCCCGGCTGCTGCCCGATGTGTCGGTGGCGGCCGGATCACCGGAGAGTCCGAGCCCTGAATTCGCAGCACGTCGAGCCACGTTTCTCCAGTCTCTCTCAAAGGCGCTCTCGCCTCCCTGACGACAAAGGCTCCGGAAGCTGACTCATTGCCCTGCCGTTGGCAGCGGACACTCCGGGAACGGTGCTTGGTCCCCGGAGCGTCCCATCGCTCAACTTCCGAACACGGTCGCCCACTGGCCCGCGACGTCCGTGTCGTAGGTCATCGTGAAGCCGCACGCCCACACGAACCCGCCTGAGCCAGAGACCAGGTAACGCTGGCTCAGCTCGAGCCCGGGACCCAGCGACGTAATGCCTGTCAGACCGTCCGCGTCCAGGGTCACCTCCTCGCCCGAGCCGCCTCTGAACCAGCGGTGCACGTCGAACGTCGCATCGCTGCCATCGATCGCCACGAGCGTGCCGTCGAAGGCGACCTCTCGGTTGGCGAGGGTGTTCAGGTCATACAGCTCGACGCACATGGCGGCCGAGGCGATGGGCTCGCCCCCCGCGATGTGCTCCTCCGGTGCGGTGCCGCTCCCTGCGAGCAGCGAGACGATCGCCACGATCGCCACTGCTGCCACCGCCGCCGGTGCTGCGATGAGCACCCAGCGCCGGTTCGTGGGAGCGGGACGGTCCTGTTGAGCGTCCTTCGTGTCCATGCTCGTCACCTCCTCGAACAAGGCCCTCGCGTGGGCCACTGTCGTGTCCTGCGGCACGTCCTGTGGATCGAGGGGGTCGGCAGACCGAAGCGCTTCTGTGGGGTCTCCTTCGAAACGTTTCACGGCGTCTCCGTTCCTCCGGACTCCGAGACAGTGCCATTCACCCCGTTGGGTGTCCGGTCGACGTCCTCGGATTTCACAGGTTGTTGGGGGAATCCGCGCATGCCGAGACGGGCGAGGCTTCGAGCCAATCGGGACCGGGCGCGGTGGAGGCGCACCGCCACATTCTGAGGAGAGAGGGCCATCACCTCCGCGATCTCTTCGTTGTCGAGATCGTCCCATGCGGACAGGGTCAGCAGCTCCCGATCCACAGGCCGCAGTTGAGAGAGCGCCTGATGTACCAGATCGAAGTCGGGCTCGCCACCTCCTACCCGTCCCTCGGACTCGAGGCGTTCCTTCAGCCTGGCTCGCCTCGCTCTGGAGCGAAACTGGTTGGCGAGGACCCGCCGAGCCACGCCGTAGACCCACGGCACCCTGCGGGGATCAGGTGGGACGTCTTCGAGTCGCCGCCACACGATCATGAACGTCTCTGAGACGGCGTCGAGAGCATCCTCACGACTCGCGGCCCTCCTCAGGGTGTAGGCCATGATTCTCGGATACGTGGCGTCGTACAGCTGTCGGAACCGCTCGACCCTGGCTGCGCTCACTCCGCTGCTCTCGACCACTGGCTTTCGGCTACACGTCCGGCGGTACGTCCGGGAGAACTGCTTCCGGATGGCGAGACGTTACAGCGATCCTTGTACTGAGCCGGTGGGCTCCGGGATGGCCGGGAGGCCCTCCGGGAGTTCAGGCGGAACCATCCGAAGGCGGGTAGCCGTGGATCTGCACGCATCTCAGCGGTCCCTGCTCGTTTCGCCCACCGCATGTAGCCCCAGCCCTGTTGTCAGCAGAACCTGGCGGGCTGCGAAAGAACAAGAGATCGCAGGCTTTCATGTCACCGAGGTCGCAGGAGCTCCTGTATGAGGACAGATCCAGCGGCGCGCCAAACACATCGACGCAGTACCCGGTGGTCTGTGTCCGGTCGCCGCAGTCGGCCGCGAATCGCTCGTACTCGGAGTCCGGATCCGCGAGATGAAACAGCAGATCGCACGAGCTGAACTCACCGTCCGCGCACTCCGTCCAGAGTGTGTCCAGAAGCTCGCTGTCACCCGGCTCTGACCCGGGCCGCAGCGGTGAAGGGTCGGATCGGGCGAACTCTTCCTTTGAGACACAGCGCTCCAACGCAAGCTGGAAGGCGAACCCGGCTACCCGGTCAGTGTCTGTCAGATCTTCCCCCGCCATTGCCTTCTCCATCGCGGGCCCTGCCGATTGGAGTGAGCCGGTCTCCTCCAACGCGTCGAGGACGCAGGTGATGCTGTCATCTTCCACTGCGCTGACCAACACATGCAGCATGTCCACGACGTGCTGGCGGGAGGCGGCAGCCGAGCCACCACAGGCGGCGACGAGGATGGCCGAGGCGATGCCGAGGCAGAGCCACGACAGCCACCACGGCCACTTCATCGACGTGAGCCTATCCCTCGTGGATCAGCCTGGAGTTCGGGCTCGGCTCAACGTAAAGAGGCCCCGTGATGGGGCCTCTTCGGTTGGGGGGTTGGTGGTGGCGGGTTCAATTCAGTGAGCTGGCGACTTCGCTCCAGAGGGCGCTGTTCTCTGCTCCTGCAAAGGTCA
>CAZKJJ010000226.1:0-4451 GCA_964553055.1 uncultured Acidimicrobiia bacterium | reverse complement strand
GGAGCGGGGAGCAGAGTCCCGAGCACAGCTGGATTCGAACCTGGCTCGACACCCTCCTCGACGTTCCGTGGTCCGTGCGGACCGATGACTCGATGGATCTGGACATGGCGCGCGGGACCCTGGACGGTGATCACACGGGTCTGGAGGACCCCAAAGACCGAATCATCGAACACCTGGCCGTCCGCAAGCTCAAGGCAGAGCGAGGGACACCTGAGCCCGAGACGAGGGGCTCGGGCGCGATCCTGCTCTTCGTGGGACCGCCGGGGGTGGGCAAGACATCACTCGGTGAGTCGATCGCCGGTGCCTTGGGCAGGAAGTTCGTGCGTGTCGCGCTCGGTGGGATCCATGACGAGGCCGAGATCCGAGGCCATCGTCGGACCTACGTTGGAGCCAGGCCTGGCAGGATCGCGAGGGCGTTGATCGATGCAGGGAGCATGAACCCGGTGTTCCTCCTCGACGAGATGGACAAGGTGGGAGCGGATTGGAGGGGTGATCCTTCCTCGGCACTCCTGGAAGTGCTCGACCCCGCCCAGAACCACACGTTCCGTGATCACTACCTCGAGGTCGATCTCGACCTCTCGGATGTCCTCTTCGTCGGCACCGCCAATGTGCTCGAGACGATTCCGCCGGCCCTCGCGGACAGAACCGAGGTCATACGGCTGGACGGGTATGCGGACGTGGAGAAGCTGGCTATCGCCAAGGAGCACCTGCTCCCGAGGCAGCTCGCCAGGGCCGGACTGAGGGAGGACGAGCTGGTGGTTCCCGATGATGTGCTGGAGACCATCATCGGCTCGTACACCAACGAGGCTGGCGTCCGAGGGCTCGAGCGTGAGCTGGGGAAGCTGTGCAGGAAGGTGGCCACCAAAGTGGCTGTCGGCACAGAGGCAGGAGCTGTCCGCGTGGGCACCGGCGACCTTCGGGACGTTCTCGGCCGCCCTTCCGTGTACCGGGACGAGGCAACCGACAGGACGTCGGTGCCGGGCGTCGCGACAGGCCTCGCCGTCACGGGTGCAGGAGGCGACGTGCTCTTCGTGGAAGCTGCCTTCATGGAGGGGGAGGCGGGATTGACCCTGACCGGTCAACTGGGGGACGTCATGAGGGAGTCTGCTTCCATCGCCCTCTCGTACGTTCGATCACATGCCGAGGAGCTGGGTATCAGGCCAGAGCAGCTCAGACGTCACTTCCATGTGCATGTGCCAGCAGGCGCCATCCCCAAGGATGGGCCCTCCGCGGGCATCACGATCGCCACGGCGCTGGTGAGCCTGCTCAGCGGCCGGAACGTCTCCGAGCACGTCGGGATGACGGGGGAGATCACATTGGCGGGCCGCGTGCTTGGCATCGGCGGTGTGAAACAGAAGGTGTTGGCAGCCCATCGAGCAGGACTCCGCGAGGTGATCATCCCTGCGCGGAACGAGGCTGATCTGAGTGAGCTTCCTCCTGGCGTGGCTTCCGAGCTGACATTTCACACTGCAGAGGCGATAGACGAGGTCCTCGGCCTCGCCCTGGAGCCTGTGAGCGGTTAGGTTTCCCGCCTGATGCCTGCCGGTTTCGGGTTGATCTCATGTCAGCGAACCCACGGCGACCCCCGCTCGTGGGAGGACCTCTATCGGGAGGCTCTCGATCTCACCCAGGCCGCCGAGTCGATGGGGTTCGGCTCCGTGTGGACGACGGAGCACCACTTCGTCGACGACGGGTACATGCCTTCGCTGCTGCCGATGAGCGCTGCGATGGCAGCGCTGACAGAGCGTATCGAGATTGGTACGGGCGTCCTCCTGGCGCCGCTCTACCACCCGCTCCGGCTCGCGGAAGACGCGGCCACCGTCTCGATCCTGTCAGGGGGCCGCTTCACGCTCGGGCTTGGCCTGGGATGGTCGCCTGTCGAGTTCGCGGGCCTGGGCGCTGGACTGGCAGAGCGTGGCCGCGCGATGGACGAGATCCTGAGGATTCTGCCCCAGGCGTGGTCGGGTGACATCGTCACTCACCGGGAGAAGGTCTACGACCTACCAGAGGTCGCGCTGCGCCCCGTCCCCCAGAAGGCGCCTCCGATCGTGATCGGTGGCACTGTGGATGCCGCAGTGCGGAGGGCGGCTCGTCTGTCGGACGGGTTCTTCTCCAATGCGTCGCGCGATCGGTTCCTCCACCAAGTCGCGTTGGCGAGGGAAGTCTTGGCCGAGGCAGGGCGAAGCGAAGACTCGTTTCGTTGGCTCTACTACGCGCTCGTGTACCCGTGCGCTGACCCCAGCCAAGGCTGGGAGCGCATCCGCGACCATGTCTGGGCTGTTCGGTGGAAGTACTCCGACATGGAGGCCTCGGCGGGCAGGAAGACGCCCGTGCCTCCGCCTCCACGCTTGGACGAGGCAACCGAGGCGCGGATTCGGTCGACGACCATCCTCGGACCTCCTGAGCACATCGCTCAGCAGCTCGGTGATGTGAGGGAAGCAGCCGGCGTGCCCGTTGAGTTCATGTTCAGGTCCTACTTCCCTGGCCTGTCACACGCCGAGCAGATCGCGATCATGGAGGCGCTGGCCGAGGTCCTTCCGCACTTGGATTGACCGTCGCGTAGTCCCGGCTATTCCCCACACCCCAAGCCGCCGAGAATGCTCGCTACCTGAGCCGTGGCTTGCGGCCCCGTCATGACCCCGCCGAGCGCCTCGTCGCTCGCGAAGTCGGCGTCGATCTGGAAGAACGTGCCGAACACCTCGTTGTCGAAGATCTCGACGCGATCGCCGTATGCGCCCTCCAGCTGGGTTCGGGTCGAGCCGAGCCCGATGCCTTCCGCCGTGACCAGGCCGTGGGGCCCTGCGCCCGGCTTCGAGGGCTGCGGCGCGTACGTATAGGCGAAGAAGTGCTCGGTGCCTGAGGACGCGAACTCGGTCTCGGCCTGGGTGAAGAGAGCGGTCAGGATGCCCCACTCAACACCTCGGATGAGGGGAGGGGGACACGTTCCGTATGGATTGTCGAAGGCGTCGATCCAGCCCGTGTCGACGTCCGGGTCCTGGCCCAGGATGGTGGTGACGACCGTGATCGTGGCTTGGGGGGAAGATCCGAAGTCGACGGCATCGAGTCCGTCGCGTTCCAGGATCAGCTCGGCCTGCTGCGTCGTGGTGGTCGTCGTGGCCTCGGAGGTCGTCGTGGTCTCGGCCACGGTGGTGGTCGTCGCCTCCGACGTCGTCGTTGCCGCCAACGTCGTCGAGGTCGTCGTAGGCACGGCGGTCGATGTCGTGACAGGAGGAGCCGTGGTCACCGAGGAGGTGGTGGAAGAGGCGTCGATCAGCGTCGTCGGCGCTCCGGCGTCTTCGCCACCGGTGAGCTGGACCGCGATGAGGCCGATGAGAACGACCCCGAGGACGATGAGGAGGGCGATGACGATCCGAAACTGTCGAGGTGTCAGCGAGCTGAGCACCGGTGAACGTTAGCGTCCGACCGTTATCGTGGACCCGCAGAGGAAAGGCCCGCTTGGAAGATTCGGCAGCCGTGTGATCGTCCGGGCCGTCCTCGTTGGTTTGGCCGCCGGCCTCGTTTCAGGCCTGTTCGGCGTCGGCGGGGGCATCCTGATCGTCCCCGGCCTGGTCTTCCTGGTAGGGATGGACCAAAGGCTGGCTCACGGAACGTCTCTGGCTGCCATCGCACCCATCGCGGCCGCCGCCTTGGTTGGCTACTGGCTGGATGCCCTCGTGTTCTGGGAGGCAACTCCGCTGTTGATCGCAGGATCCGTGGTGGGCGCGTTCATCGGCACGCTGCTACTCGACAGGGTGCCGATCCGAACGCTCCAGGTCGGGTTCGCGGTACTCGCTCTGGTCACGGCCGTCAGGCTCTTCTTCTCCGTCGAAGGAGCGCCGACCGACCTGGACGTTCCGCTCGGTTTGGCTTTGATCGCCGTCGGGTTGGCTGCAGGCGCCGTGGCAGGCCTCATGGGCGTCGGGGGTGGCGTGCTGATGGTCCCCGCGATGATCATCCTCTTCGGAATCCCGGATGCGGTGGCCAAGGGAACCTCGCTCGCTGTGATTCTCCCCACGGCCATCGTCGGCACCGTCAGGAACGTGGCCAGGGAGAACGCCGACCTGCGGGTGGCCTCTGCGGTCGGGATGGGCGGGATCGTGAGTGCCTTCGTTGCCAGCAGGATCGCAATCGATTTGGATCCCCGCTTGTCCCAGGCGTTGTTCGGGGCTCTGCTCGTGGTGGTTGCCTGGAGGATGCTCGCAGGCACGAGAGTCTCCTAGTAGGAGCCGAGCCGCTCTGCGATCAGCTCGAAGTACAGTTCCGCGTCGAGGTTCCGCACCACGAACGCGTTCTTCGGACGATCTGTGAACTCCCACCAATCGACGACGGTCATGCCGAGCGTCAGCGATGAGAGCGTCTCGACCTCGACGTTGCATGACTTCCCACGGAACAGCTCGGGCCTGAGCAGGAAGGCGATGACGCAGGGGTCGTGTAGCGGAGCGCCCGCCGTC